>JAOUDU010000112.1 GCA_029859085.1 Gammaproteobacteria bacterium
CAGCTACCGACGCACAAGAGATATAATCTGTCCGCCGCAGTAGAGCTACCCAACCGGATCTCCTACGCCCGCTTTCATTTCACAGCAGGCATAACTTTTCAGCTAAAGCGGCGGTTCGTCAGGGTCGTCGCGACTGCAGCGAATGGTTAGCAACCAAAGCTTTTCGCATGAAGGTGGACGAGGCCGGACACAGATCCGAGAACTGGGCGGTTGCCGATATGGCAGCCGGAGCCTCCGACCTTGCGATAGCCTCGTAACCAAGCCTGGCGAAGAACTGTGCTGCAGTTGTGGTTAAAAGGTATAGGGTTTCGACGCCCCGCGCTGCTGCCCAGGCTTCGGCGTCAGACACCAAGCTGACTCCTAGCCCGGATTTACGGCTCCCCGGCTCTACCGCTAACGAGCGGAGCATGCCCACGTTCCCATAGACCTCCACTCCGACGACGCCCACGACCCGACCACCCTGCCGTATGCCGAGTAGATTGAGGTTGGGGCTGCTCGAGAGATCGGACACAGGAAGCTGGGCTTCGATGAGAAGCGCCTCGACTTCCGTACTGAGGCATGTGGCGTCGGCATGCATCTTCTGACCGCTAATTGTTAGGTATACGGGGTAAACCGTATAACATGGCGCCGCCTAAAACCAGAAGGAGCTGCCAGGCACCACTTGGTTGATGTCCGCTTTCGACCAATAGAGGGGACATGAGCGCCTGTGAAGCCTGAGGGCAGCTAACGACGCATAAGCGCCATTACCTCACTGGCCAGTCAGCCCTGGAATCACCCGAGAGCGGCTTCCACTTTCACCTCAACGGAGTCAAGACTGGGGCGTGATTTCAAGCCATATTTAGTTCGCTTTATGCCATGGGACGTTTCCCAACTCGAATCACTGGCAATAAAAAACGCGCCGTAGCGCGTTAGTGGCTGTACCGTGTTCTTTACGCTTACTTCTTTTTTGTCGCTTTTTTCGGTGCCGTAGTCTTTTTCGCTGGCTTCACCCTGTTTATCGCTGCGTCTTTGATACTCGTGAAATGCGTTTCCTTATCCCATATATACTGTCCATCTTCAAGTATGAAACCGTCGTCTATATATTTGGTTTCGGCATTACTTGCGTTGCCAGTAGTCGAGGCAGCTACCGCCAATATGGCTGCTCCTGCTAATGCTGCTTTCCTGCTTTTACTTTTCATTGTCTATCTCCGTTAGAATTAATAGCTCCATTATCGTATCGGGGCTAACATTGAGCATAGGGGCAATTCAATAGCTTCGATACGCCAGGGCTTAGACGGTTTTTCGCTCTCGGGAATCACAAATTCACTTTTTAGGTCTAAGGGTTACGGAGGGGGCAAGCATATGAACTCGGCCGAGGCGATGTCCGAAATGCGAGAGCGGTCATCGCTCTAATTCGGCCCAAATGTCGCAAAATAGGCGAGCTGCCGTTTTCGAGTGGGCGTCTTGGGTGGATTTCTTGCCTACCCTTATGTCGCACCACCCCCGATAACGGTCACTCGCAGAGCCTGGATACCTACCCACTGGACGGCAACTTTGTGCCACGAAAGGACATCGACGTCCCAATCTAGTCCGTAAGCGGCATCCGCTAGAACAAATTGTTGGCTACCATTTAATGTGCGCGCTCAGATGCACGCTGCGGCAGCACGAGAATCAAGATCACGATGGCAGCCAGCAACGCACCCGTTGCAGTGTAACGACTTAAATCCAAGCCGCCCTGAGCTAGTGGCTTGTCCAGAAAATCTCCGACCACTGCGCCCAATGGTCGTGTGAGGACAAAGGCCCACCAGAACAATACCGTTCGGGATACCTGCGTGAAGTAATAGAGCGCCACTACAATCAACAGCATTCCGCCAAATATCGCAGCCGCACCAAGATAGCCCAGGCCTGCGGTATCAGCCGTCCAATCTCCCATTGCAGTGCCCAGCGTCTGGGAAAACATAATGGTAAGCCAGTAGTAAAACTCTGCCTTGGGTGTATGCACGGAAGCTACGTCTATACGACCAAGCGCCTTGTGCCAAATGAACAAGGATGCAAGTAGCAGAATTAACAGCAAACTTGAACCGCCCAAATAGCCGATGCCCAGCGACCGCGTGGCATAATCCGCTAATGTTGTTCCAACCGTTGTTGATGCAATGATGGTCGCCCAATACAGGAATGGATGAAACTTTCTGGCTTGAATCTGTACTAGTACGGCGCCAACGAACACCACCATGAAGATTCCGGTGCTAACCAGGTAACCGAGATCCATCGACATTGAGACGGCGTCGCCGCCCGTTTCCCCTAGTGTCGTAGCCAATATCTTGATGGCCCAAAATCCAAGCGTAATCGCTGGGACTTTAGCCAACGCTTGTTTGACATCTGTGTCCATGGTCAATTCTCAAATGGTTCTAGCTAAGGATAGAATCGAAATTCCGAGGCTAATGAAAAGCAAATTTCGCGGTGTTCAAGATCCACCATTTCGACGTGTTTGTTGGAACACAATACCACATCTTTTCGACCGCTTTGCGTCGCGAAAGCGGACAGGATTTTGGACTGATTTCGACCTGGTGGATGACCGCTTTGTGCCTGCGTCGGAAGCGGACATAGAGCGTGGCTTTAAACCTTCACACCCGGCTCCAGCGGTATGACAATCGTTTTGGGACTACCCAGGCTATACCCAATAGCTAACCCGGCGATCAAGCCAACTATCAAACCCAGCGCAATACCCAGCCAGTAGGCGCGGGTGCCTGTGCGCCTCAATTCTTTGCTGATGAAGTCAGCCTGGCGCTGGATTCTCGCTTTTTTGCTTGCCTCCATCCGGCAAGCATAGCCTGCCGGCGGGGGAGGGCAAAGTGGGGCTGGCCTATGCAACAAATACGCAACAAAGTGAAGTGTTTGAGACTGCCTCTGTTGGTGTTTATCGAAAAAAGGTCTTTATATACAATGAGATAATGGTCCGCCTGGCAGGAGTTGAACCTGCGACCTACCGCTTAGGAGGCGGTTGCTCTATCCACTGAGCTACAGGCGGGTAATCGGGGGGTTGAAAAGGCAGTCGTTGTCCCCGGCTGCCCGCCCGGGAAATCGTCGCAGCGAATTATCGGTGCCACGCCCTGTTAACGCAACCCTTGTGAACAGCCCCCGGGCGCGGTTTGACCTGGATCAATAGCCTGTTCGATGCCGGCCAGGGACCCTTGAAAGTACCCGGTACCGGCCCCACTTTATCTCTGGGTAAAGACAAACCACGTATGTGAAGGAGGTGTCGAATGTCTTTAGTACCGCGCAGCAACCTGTTCGATATTGACCGTTTTTTCGGCGATTCCTGGCCTGCGGCCTATGAGTCGCGAAGCGGTTCGTTCTTTGCACCCCGGGTGGATATCAAGGAGGCGAATAATCATTACGAGATTACCGCCGAACTGCCCGGCGTGGCAAAGGAGGACATCCATGTCCACGTGAAGGACGGCATCCTCACCCTGGAAGCCGAGACCAGCAAGGAGGACAAGGAGGAGAAGGACGGCAAGGTCATCCGCCAGGAGCGGCGTTACGGCAAGTATATGCGCAGCTTCAACCTGGGGGCGGATATTCACGAGGACGATATCAAGGCCTCGTTCAAGGACGGCGTGCTGAAGCTGGAGGCGCCGAAGGTGCAGCCCAAGGCGCCCGAGCGCCGGCGGATCAGTATCGATTGAGCCCCACCGCCGCCCCGTCGGATCAGCTTTCCCCCGGGGCGGCTTTACCCGCGATTTCTCGCGCGCCCTCTTGCATTGTGCGCGCTCGCATATCACTCTACCGGCGTAATTGAACCGGCGACCGAGATCGTCGGGATCCTGTTTTTGCTGTGATAAGAGGTGGTATCCCGTGAAGTTTCGGGTCCTGGTTTCCCTGCCCTGTTTTCTGGTCAGTTTCCTGCTTCAGTATCCTGTAAGCGCCACCCCGGCTGACACCGGCACGGCTGCAGATTCCCTGTCCGGCGCTCGCCTGCAGTACGAGGAGGCGGTCCGGGCAGTGGACAGGGGGCAGTGGACCGAGTACGAGCAACTGCGCCCCGGCCTGGAGGACTACCCCCTGGCCATTTACCTGGATTACTACCAGCTCACCCGGCAGCCGGGGGAGGTTCGCCCGGCGGATGCCCTGCGCTTTATCGGCCGCAGCGCCGGCTCGCCGCTGCCCAATCGCTTCTCCAACCTCTACCTCAGGCAGGCGGGCAAAGAGCAGCGCTGGAAGGATTTTCTCCAGGTCAAACCCGACGAGCCCGAGGGCATTGAACTGAAGTGCTACTACTTTCGCGCCAGGCTCGCGGCGGGCGATACCGGGGTTGCCTGGGAGGGCGCCCGGCGCCTGTGGGATGTCGGCGAGTCGCGCCCCAATGCCTGTGACCCGCTGTTCGCGGCCTGGAAGAAATCCGGCCAGTTGACCGATGACGTGGTCTGGTCCCGCCAGCTGAAGGCCTTCGACGCCCGCCAGAAGTCGCTGATGACCTACGTGGCGAAACAGGCGGGCCCCGGGCTGGCTCCCTGGGCGGACAAACTGCTGGCGGTATACCTGCAGCCGGAAAAAATCCGGCAACAGGCCCTGCCCGCAAGCAGCCCCTATTCGGCGGATATCGCCAGCCATGGACTGGCACTGCTGGCGCGGTACAACCCCGAAAAGGCGCTGCAATTCCTGAATGACTACCAGGGTGAACTCGAATTCAGCGCGCAACAGTTGCGCCAGGTGGAGTATGCCATTGCGCTCAACAGCCTCTTCGCCAGGGTGCAGGCGCCCTGGCTGCAGGGGGCGCTGGAGCGCCTGCAGGATGACAAACTGGTTGAGATCCGCCTGCGCTGGGCCCTGGCGGAACAGGACTGGGGGGCGCTGGAGCAGACCCTGCCACTGTTGTCACCCTCGGGCAGGGAGGCCGAGGTGTGGCGTTACTGGCAGGCCGTGGTGCTGGAGCAGCGCGGCAAGGCCGCCGAGGCCAACACGATACTCGCCAGCCTGGCGCAGGAGCGCAGTTACCACGGCTTCCTCGCAGCGGACCGGCTGGGCAAAGCCTACAGTTTCAACCACCAGGTACCCGTGCTGGACGCCAGCACCGCCAACGCGCTGCAGCAGCTGCCGGTAGTGCAGCGGGTCGGCGAGCTGAATTTCCACAAGTCCTGGAACCTGGCGCACTCCGAGTGGTATTACCTGCTGCAGGAGAGTGACGACAAGACCCGCAACGAGCAACTGGCGCAGCTGGCCTCCCGGCAGGGCTGGTATCGCATGGCGATTGACGCAGCCTCCCGGGCGCAGGCCTGGGACGCCCTGGAGCTGCGCTTCCCCACACCCTATCGCAACACCTTCCAGCGCTACGGGTCGGCCCAGCAGGTGCCCAGCACGGAACTGATGGCGATCGCCCGCCGGGAGAGCGCGTTCTATCCCCAGGCCCAGTCCCCGGTGGGCGCCCGCGGCCTGATGCAGCTGATGCCGGCGACCGGCAGGCAGGTGGCGTCGGCCCTGGGCCGCAGGGACGGGAGCACGGACCTGTTCGAGGTGGATCACAATGTATTGCTCGGCAGCGCCTATTACCGGCAGTTGCTCGACCGCTTCGGGGGTAACCGGGTATTCGCGCTGACCGCTTACAACGCGGGCCCCAACCGGGTGGACCGCTGGCGCCATGAGCCGGGGGAGGGGGTGCCGGTGGATGTCTGGGTGGATACCATTCCCTACAAGGAAACCCGGGAGTACGTCCAGGCCGTGCTGTTCTACAACGTGGTATTCCAGTACCTGTTGGGTGATACTGCCAGCCTGCTGAACCCGGCGGAGCGCAACGCGCTGTACTGAGCCCGGTCCGATTTAACCGCCGGCAAGCCGACTTCCGCTTGCCGCCACAACAAACGGCAAAAAGCCCATGCAGGATACCCGGCCACTGCTGCTGGAGACTGATTTTCCCCCGCTCGCTCGCGGTGAACTGACTGCCTTGCAGGTCAACCTGGGTTATGTCTGCAATCTCAGCTGCGCGCACTGCCATGTAAATGCCGGGCCCACCCGCACCGAGTCCATGGACCTCACCACCGTCAACCAGGTGCTGGCGCTGCTGGCGCGGGAGCAGATAGACCTGCTGGACCTGACCGGTGGCGCGCCGGAGCTGAACCCCCATTTTCGCTACCTGGTGCGTGAGGCCAGGGCGCTGGGCGCGCGGGTGGTGGATCGCTGCAATCTCACCGTGCTGTTCGAGCCCGGGCAGGAAGACCTGGCACAATTCCTGGCCGCGCAGCAGGTGGAAATTACCGCCTCGCTGCCCTGCTACCTCGAGGACAACGTGCAGGAGCAGCGCGGCAAGGGCGTTTACGCCGACAGCATCCGGGCGATCCGCGAGCTGAACCAGCTGGGTTATGGCATCGACCCGGCGCTGGTGCTGAACCTTGTTTACAACCCGGTAGGAGCTGTCCTGCCGCCACCCCAGGCGGCGCTGCAGGAGGATTACCGGCGTGAGCTGGGGCAACGCTTCGGCATCAGCTTCAACCAGCTCTACACGATCACCAATATGCCCATCAGCCGGTTCGGCGCGGTACTGCTGTCCCGGGGCCAGTACCTGCCCTACATGCAGTTGCTGCGGGATAATTTCAGCGCCGCCAATCTCGATACCGTGATGTGCCGCAACCTGCTGAGTATCGACTGGCAGGGCTACGTCTACGACTGTGACTTCAACCAGATGCTTGACCTGCCCCTGCTGGCGAGTGACCGGCGCAGCCATATCACCCGGCTGCCGGCGGCGGCGCGGCTGGCGGGCAGCCCGATCCGCACCGGCGAACACTGCTACGGTTGCACCGCAGGGCAGGGCAGCAGCTGTGGTGGCGCGCTGGGGGCGTAATGGCCGTGACCGTGGGCTTCGTCATTCCGGTGCTGAACGAACAGGACCGCATCGCCGCACTGCTGGGCTATTTACGCGAGCATTTTCCCGACAGCGAACTGACGGTGGTGGACGGCGGCAGCCGCGATCGCACGGTGGCCGCCGCGCTGCCCCTGTGCACCCGCCTGCTGCTGGGCGATCCGGGCCGGGCGGCACAGATGAACCTGGGCGGCCGCTCCACCAACACCGATTACCTGTGCTTCCTGCACGCGGATTCCGTGCCCGGGGTGAGTGCCGGGCAATTGCAGGCCCGCCTCGCGAGCGGGCCGGCCTGGGGTTTTTGCCGGGTGCGGCTGAGCAGTCCCCGCCCGGTGTTCCGGGTGATCGAGTGGTTCATGAACCTGCGCTCGCGACTCACCAGTGTCGCCACCGGCGACCAGATGCTGTTCCTGGAGCGGGCCGTGTTCGAGCACAGCGGGGGCTTCGACGATATCCCGCTGATGGAGGACGTGGCGTACAGCAAGCGCCTGCGCCGCCTGGCGCCACCGCTGGTGATCGCGGAGCCGGTGCTGTCGTCCAGCCGCCGCTGGGAGCAGCGGGGGGTGTTGCGCACGACGCTGGCCATGTGGGCCCTGCGCCTGGCCTATTGCGCCGGGGTTTCCCCCAGCCGCCTCTGGCGCTACTACTATGGCTCCTGACCCGGCGCCGCAGTCCGGCGGTTGCCTGTTTATCCAGTTCGCCCGGGAGCCGGTGGTGGGTTCGGTGAAAACCCGCATGATTCCCCACCTGTCGCCACAGCAGGCCTGTGACCTGCACCGCGAGCTGGTGCTGTGGACCGCGACTACGCTGGTGGGGGCGAGGCTCGGGCCGGTGGAAATGGCCGTGGCGGGGGAGGAGGGAGACGCCCTGTTCGAAGCTTGCCGGGGCGTGGGGGT
>JAOUDU010000113.1 GCA_029859085.1 Gammaproteobacteria bacterium
CACCAGGTGAAAATATTTCTGGTGTTCCTTCATGGAGGACACCAGCGCCTCTGCCGGCACCTCCAGGAAGCGCTCCTCAAAGGACCCGGTCAGGGCCACCGGCCACTCCACCAGCCCGGTCACCTCATCCAGCAGGTCCTCGTCGATTACTGCCGTAGCCTTGATCGCGCTGGCCTCCACCGCCACCTGGTCGCGGATCATTTCCCGGCGCTGCTCAAAACTGGCGACCACTTTGGCGGCGGCGAGGGCTGCCGGGTAGTCTTCCGGTCGCCCCAGCACAATGCTGCCGCTGCTGTGAAAGCGGTGGCCGCGGGTGGTATTGCCGGTGGCCTGGCCAAGCACTTCGCCGTGTTCACAATCGGCGCCGAGCATGGCGACCACCCAGTGCACGGGGCGGACAAACTCTACCCGGCTGGCACCCCAGCGCATGCGCTTGGGTATCGGCAGTTGCTGGATGCTGTCGTTGATGATGTCGTTCAGGCTTGCGCTGGTACTGGCGCCCCTGACCGTATTGCGCAGTCCCAGCCGCTGCCCCTTGGGCGTGTCGAACACCTGCAGCAGGTCTGGCTCGACTCCCTGCTTTTTGGCGAAACCGATAGCGGCGGCTGTCCAGTTGCCGGCCTTGTCCCGCGCACTGGCCAGTGGCGGCCCCAGGGCTTCGACGGATTGGTCGGGCGCCTGCAGCTGTACGCCGGCCACCAATACCGCCAGGCGCCGCGGTGTGGCAAACCATTGCACCTCGCCGTAACCGAGTTCGCGTGCCTGCAGGCCCCGGACGATGCCGTCGCGAAATGCCAGGCCGAGGGATTTCAATGCCTTGGGTGGCAGCTCTTCCGTGCCCAGTTCGACCAGCAGTGTCTCTGTCGTCATGGCCTAACCCGCCTCTGCCTGGAGGTTGCCCAGCACTTCCTGCCGCAGGGCCTCACTGGCCAGCGGGAAGCCCAGCTTTGCCCTGGCATCGAAATACGCCTGGGCCACCGCCCTGGCCAGGGTGCGCACCCGCAGGATAAAGCGCTGGCGCTCGGTCACCGAGATCGCGTGGCGGGCGTCCAGCAGGTTGAAGGTGTGGGATGCCTTCATCACCATTTCATAGGCGGGAAGGGGCAGGCCTTTCCCCACCAGCCGGATCGCCTCCCCTTCGCAACGGCCGAAAAAGTCGAACAGGTGATCCACGTCCGCCTCCTCGAAATTGTAGCGGGACATCTCCACCTCGTTCTGGTGGAAGACATCCCCGTAGGTCACCCGCCCCGCGGGGCCCTCCGCCCACACCAGGTCGTAAATGCTGTCCACTCCCTGCAAGTACATCGCAATGCGCTCGATACCGTAGGTTATCTCCCCGGTCACCGGGTAGCACTCGAGCCCTCCCGCCTGCTGGAAATAGGTGAACTGGGTAACTTCCATGCCATTGAGCCAGACCTCCCAGCCCAGGCCCCAGGCGCCGAGGGTCGGGGATTCCCAGTTGTCCTCGACAAAGCGGATATCGTGGATGGAGGTGTCCACGCCCAGTGCAGCCAGGGACTGCAGGTAGAGTTCCTGGAAGTTGGCCGGTGACGGCTTCATCACCACCTGGAACTGGTAGTAATGCTGCAGCCGGTTCGGGTTTTCCCCGTAGCGGCCATCCGTCGGGCGGCGACAGGGCTGGACATAGGCGGCGTTCCAGCTCTCCGGGCCGAGCGCGCGCAGGAAGGTGGCGGGGTGGAAAGTCCCCGCCCCCACCTCCATGTCCAGGGGCTGCAGCACGACGCAGCCGCGATCGCCCCAGAATTGCTGGAGCTTCAGTATAAGCTCCTGAAAAGTAAAGACTTTATCTTTGTCAGATGACACCGGTCTGCCCGTTTTATGGCCGCAAAAAGGCGGCTATTATAGCGCCTCTTTTGGCGGCATAATACGCGCTTTCCCTGAAAGTGAATTTCTCCCATCGCCGCGCAGAGCGCGACGGGACGCGGTGAATTGACGGCCGGTAACGGCCTCTGCCGCGAAGTCCGGTCCGGAGTGAAAGGAGCCCCATGTTTTACGGCAAGGTAATAGGCGGCCTGATCGGCCTGATGGTGGCCGGGGTTATCGGCCTGGCAGTCGGCCTCGCGGTGGGTCACGCCTTCGACCGGGGCCTGGTCGCCTTCCTCAGGTTCGGCTCCCCCGGCAACATCGAGGCCATCAAGACCAGTTTTTTCGAGACCACTTTTCTCCTGTCCGGCCACCTGGCCAAGGCCGATGGCCGCGTGTCGACACAGGAGATCGAGCACACCGAGCTGGTTTTCAAGCAGATGAATCTCGATGATGCCCAGCGCAAGCGGGCGATCGAGCTGTTCCGCCAGGGTGCCGCGGCGGGGTTCCAGCTGGAGCCGGTGATTTCGGCTTACCTCCAGGCCTGCGGCGCCCAGCGGCAATTGCAGCAGACCCTGCTGTCGTACCTTGTATCCCTGGCCATGGCGGATCACCGGATAGAGGCGCCGGAGCAGGCTGTGCTCGAGCGGATCGCGGTCCTGATGGGTTTTGGCGCGGCCCAGCTGGAGCAAATGCTGCGTATGGCCAGGGCCCAGGAACAGTTCCACGGCGAGCAGGGTTTCGCTGCCCGGCCGGGTACCAGCCTGAAAGATGCGTACGCGGCGCTGGGAGTGGAGCCGGGCGTGTCCGACCGGGAGCTGAAGCAGGCGTATCGCCGGCGGATCAGCGAAAACCACCCGGACAAACTGATTGCAAGGGGTGTGCCCGAGGCGATGATCAAGGTGGCGACGGAGCGTTCACAGGAAATCCAGGCGGCTTATGAGATGATCAGGAAAACCCGGCCGGAGATGCGTTGAGAGTTTCGGGATGTTTACCTACGCCAGAACGCTGGCGTAAATAACACCAGCAGGGTAAAGATCTCCAGTCGCCCCAGCAGCATCCCGCAAGACAGGATGATCTTGGCGGTCTCACTGATGGACCCGAAGTCTCCCGTTACCCCGGCTATACCCATCCCCAGGTTGTTCAGTGCGGCGGCCACTGCGGAAAAGGAAGTGAGGAAGTCCAGCCCGGTCGCCATCAGCATCAACATCAGGATGATATACGTCGTCGTGTAGACAGCAAAAAAACTCCATACCGCACTAACGATGCTCGCCTCCACCCGGCGCCTCCCTACCTTGAGCGGGATAACGGCGTTGGGGTGTACCAGTTGCTTCAGCTCCCGCACGCCCTGCTTGTAGATCAGCATCAGGCGCATGGCCTTGATGCCCCCGGTGGTCGAGCCGACGCAACCGCCCATGCAGGAAAAGAAGATGGCCATGATTGGCAGCATTGCAGGCCAGAGGGCGAGATTCTCCGTGGAGTAGCCGGTCGTCGTGATGATGGATATCACCTGGAATACCCCATGTAACACGGCTTCCTGGTGGCCGTGAATTTCTTCCCAGACCAGGTAGAAAATGGTAATGCCGATGCACACGCTTACCGCGGTCACATAGAAACGGGTTTCCGAATCCCCGCTGTAGACGGTGAGTGACCTGCGATGCCAGAGCATGTAGTGCAGTCCGAAATTCATCCCGGAGACCAGCATGAAAAAGCTGGCCGCGACCAGGATATAGTCATTCTTGAAAAAACCGAGGCTGCTGTCGTGGGTCGAGAAACCACCGAGGGATACGGTCGAAAATGAGTGGGCGATGGCATCGAAGGCCGACATGCCCAGCAGGTAATAGGTGGTGGCGCAGGTGACGGTCAGCGTCAGGTAGACAATAAAAAGTACTTTTGCGGTTTCGGTTATCCGCGGCGTCAGTTTGCTGTTCTTGGAAGGTCCCGGGGTCTCTGCCTTATACAGCTGCATACCGCCGATGCCGAGCATCGGCAATACGGCCACCGCCACGACGATGATACCTATCCCTCCCAGCCACTGCAGCAATTGCCGGTAGATGAGAATGGAGCGGGGCAGGCTATCCAGGCCGACGATGACCGTGCCGCCCGATGAGGTCAGGCCGGAGATGGACTCAAATATCGCCCCGGCCGGCGTCAGGTCCAGCGCGTCTGTAAGCAGGAGGGGCAGCGCCCCGAACAGCCCGAGCACCGTCCAGAACAGGGAGGTAATAAGAAAGCCGTCCCTTATCTGCAGCTCGTGGCTGGCCTTGCGCACCGGCAGCCACATCAGCAGGCCCGAAAAAAAGGTTATGCCCAGCGCCGAGAGGAACACGGCAATCGTGTTGTCGCCCTCGAGCAGCGCAAAAATCAGCGGTGTCAGCATTGTGCTGCTGAACAGCATCAGCAGCAATCCGAGAATGCGAAAGGAGACAGAAAAATGCATGGTTTACGGGCGGGACACTAGGAGAAAAACCCGAAGCCAACGGCGAACAATTTCTCCACGGCCTTGATCGTGGCGCGGTCCACAAGGAACAGGATAACGTGGTCGTCTGTTGCCACCACGACGTCGCTGTGGGCGATCAACACCTCTTCCCCGCGCACGATTGCGCCAATGGTGACCCCGTCGGGCAGTTTGATCTCATCCAGCCGGCGACCCACGACCCGGGAGGAGTGGGCGTCGCCGTGGGCGGTGACCTCGATGGCCTCGGCGGCACCCCGGCGCAGTGAGTGAACATTGCTGATATCTCCCCGCCGCACATGGGTCAGCAGGCTGCCAATGGTGATCAGCTGGGGCGAGATCGCTATATCGATTTCCTCCCCTACCAGGTCCGCGTATGCCGGGTTGGTGATCAGCGTGATGACCTTCTTGGCGCCGTGGCGCTTGGCCAGCATCGACATCATGATGTTGGATTCATCGTTGTTGGTCAGGGCGCAGAACACGTCGATGCCCTCGATATTTTCCTCAACCAGTAACTGTGGGTCCGTGGCACTGCCGTTGAGCACGAGCGCATGCTTGAGACGCTCCGACAAGACGCGGCAGCGGTCGTAGGACTGCTCGATAATCTTTACCTGGTAAAGCCCTTCAAGATTCCACGCCAGGGTGGCGCCGATATTGCCGCCGCCGGCTATCATCACCCGCTTGTAGGGCTTGTCCACCTTGCGCAGTTCCGACATCACGGCGCGGATATTCTCCCTGGCGGCGATGAAGAACACCTCATCGCCAGCTTCAACCACGGTATCACCCTCGGGGATGATCGGGCGATCCTGGCGAAAAATAGCCGCCACCCGGGTGTCCACTTTGGGCATGTGCTTGCGTATTTCCCGCAGCGCCTGGCCGACGATCGGCCCGTCGGAATAGGCCTTCACCGCAACCAGCTGTACCCTGCCCTCGGCGAAATCCAGCACCTGCAGTGCGCCGGGATTGGCAATGAGCTGCTGGATGTTCTTCGTAACCAGCTGCTCCGGACCGATGATGACGTCCACCGGGATGTGGTCACGGCTGAACAGCTGCTCCTGGTGGGCCAGGTACTGGGGCGAGCGCACCCGGGAAATCTTGGTGGGAGTGTTGAACAGGGTATAGGCCACCTGGCAGGCCATCATGTTGATCTCGTCGCTGTTGGTAACCGCGATCAGCATATCGGCATCCTGGGCGCCGGCCTTCAACAGCGTATTGGGGTGCGAAGCCCCGCCGGTGACTATGCCGATGTCCAGCCGGTCCTGCAGCAGCCGCAGTTTTTCACCGTCGGTATCGACGACCGTTATGTCGTTCTGCTCGTTGGCCAGGTGTTCCGCCAGGGTGCCGCCAACCTGGCCGGCACCGAGAATAATGATCTTCATCGCTCGAGGAGCTCTATTAGCGTTAACAGGATCGGATTACCGGAGCACATTAAAGAAATCACCCTGTGATTGTAAGTGCGCGCCTGCCGCAATTATGCACATTGTGCGGGCCCGGCGGCTTCAGGGAGTTTTGCGCAGGGTCGCGTAAAAAAGGCCATCCGCCCCCTGTGGTGATGGCAGCAGCTGGCGGCCGCAACCCGCGGGCTGGCCCCAGGCCTGCTCCATTGCCACTCCCGCGGCGTCCTGTTGCCGGGCCAGGAATTGCCCCACCACCTCGCTGTTTTCCCGGGCCAGCACCGAGCATGTGGCATACAGCAGGGTGCCGCCTGGTTTCAGCAGGGGCCACAGGCCCTGCAATATCTGTAATTGCAGGCGGGCCAGCTGGTCGATGTCCTCGGGTCGCCGCAGCAGCTTTACATCCGGATGGCGCCTGATGACGCCGGTGGCGGAGCAGGGGGCATCGACCAGGATACGGTCGAAGCTGGCGGGCTCAAGGGAGGCCCCGGGCCGGCGCGCGTCGCCGACCAGCAGGGTTGCGTGCAGCCCGAGCCGCTCCAGGTTCTCGGATACTTTCTGCAGCCTGGCCTCATCCACATCCATCGCTACCACTTGCGCCAGCCCGGGCTCGAGTTCCAGCAGGTGGCAGGCCTTGCCCCCCGGGGCGGCGCAGGCATCGAGAACGCGCTCTCCCGGCGCCGCCTGCAATAACCCGGCGGCGAGCTGGGCGGCCTCATCCTGCACGCTGGCCTCGCCCTCGGCGAACCCGGGCAACTCGGCCACGTCACAGGGGCTGGCCAGGTAGACGGCCTGGGGCGACAGCTGCCCCGCGCTGGCCTCGAAGCCGCTGCCCGCCAGTTTCTCGATGTACGCCCGCCGCGATATCCGGCGCGTATTTATGCGCAGCGTCATCGGCGGCTGCAGGTTATTGGCCGCAATGATATCCGCGGCCGCTGCGGGCCATTGCTCCAGCAGCGCCCGGTAGAGCCATTCGGGATGGCTTGCGGCGGCTGCCTCCCCAAGCCCGGCGGCCAGGGAGGCCCGCTCCCGCAGGAAACGGCGCAACACCGCGTTGGCCATTCCCTTCGCCCAGGGCTTTTTCAGGGTGGCCACTGCACCCACCGTGGCGGCGACTGCCGCATGATCGGGTATCCGGGTACTCTCCAGCTGGTAGAGCCCGCACAACAACAGGCCCTGGATATCGCTGTCCTTGTCACGCAGGGGCTTGTTCAGCAGGCCGGCCAGCAGGGCCTGCAGGCGCGGCGCCTGGCGCAGGGTGCCATAACAAAGCTGCTGGAGCAGGCCGCGGTCCCGCTCAGAGACCTGGGCCAGCCGGGGTGCCAGTACCTGGTTGAGGGACCTGCCGGCCAGAACCTCGCCGAGAACCTGGGCTGCGGCGGCCCTCGGGTCGAGGGCCATCAGCCTTCGCCCACCGCGGGCAGTTCGAAACGGCAGCCGGGAGCAAACAGTTCACTGTGGGCGTTGAGGACCTGTTCCGCCGCCAGCGGCCTGCCGCCGGGCAGTTGCAGCTGCTGTACCAGCAACTGGCCGCCGCCGCAGCTGACCAGGATTCCCTCGCGGTCTGCCCGCAAGATGGTGCCCGGTGCCCCAGGGGAAGAAGTGCTTCCGGTCGGCACGGCCCGCCAGATTTTTATGCGCTTCCCGGCAAGGGTGCTGAAGCACACCGGGAACGGGTTGAAAGCGCGGATCGTCCGATCCAGCGTCGCCGCCTCCCGGCGCCAGTCAATCTCGGCCTGGGGCTTGAGGATTTTTCCGGCGTAGGTGGCCAGCGTATCGTCTTGCGCCCGGGCTTCGCGCTGGTAAGCCGGCAGATCCCCAAGCACTGCCAGCAGCAGCGGCGGGCCGATCCGGGCGAGCTCGTCGTGCAGGCTCGCGGCGGTGGTTCCAGGGCCTATCCCACAACCCGCCGTCGCCAGCATCTCGCCGGTGTCCAGTCCCGCATCCATCTGCATTATGGTAATTCCGGTCGCGGTGTCCCCCGCCTCGATCGCCCGCTGTATCGGCGCCGCGCCGCGCCAGCGGGGCAGCAGCGAGGCGTGGACATTGA
>JAOUDU010000114.1 GCA_029859085.1 Gammaproteobacteria bacterium
AGGACGGCAAACCGTTTGGCATCTCGCCGCCAACCAGTGACTTGATTGCCGCACTGGTACTGGCGGGCTTCTTCTCCGACGCAATCAGGTGGTACACACTATTCTTGAGGAACTCGGCAAGGGACTCCACCGAATGGACCACGCGCCTGTCGAGATCCGCCCGGGGGAAACTGAAGGTGTTCTCGTCGGCATCAAAATAAATGGGGCAGTGAAAAACGTTGGCCAGTCCTTCGTAGTATTCCTGGCTGAAAAAAGGCGCCGCAATTCGCAGCTCGTGGGCCTCCAGCGAACGGCCCGTGAGCCAGCCACAGAACGCGTGCCATACCAACAGCCCGGACGCCTTTACCACCGTCGCCTTCGATTCGGCGCGATCCCACTGCCGGGGGAAGAGCGGCGAATCCTGTTCATCCACCCTGGTGCGATAGCTCAACTTGACCCAGGGCTGACCGGGCTCATCGACCAAGCTCATGCTATAGCCCAACAACGGGAATAGCAGCCGGTCATAACGCTGCGCCAGCAGCAGGGCATCGCCCAGCGTGCGTCCTGTGATTACACAATGACACATCAACTCGAAGGCCTCGCTGCCCAGACCCGCCGCCCATGGAAGGGGAGTCTTGAGCTGCTGCATCCGCAACACGCCTTCCTTGTACAAACGCGAGTACTGCTGGGCGGGAAGTGCCTGCTCTGGATCCAGTTTTGCGAGGCGATCAGGCGCCAGGTTGACCACCGAGGCAATAGCGACCACATCCAGACCGATACGCTCAAGGTAATCAAATAGCCGTAAAAATTTCTTGGCGCTGATCGTAATTTCGCTCATGGATCAACGGCGACCGATTATGTTCATAAATCTGGCGGCTTGCGCTCTACTTATAATCCGACCGAAGCCTAACATGGGATTCCGCTTAAACCAAATACGTTGCGCCAGGGGCTTCGCCAGACAGCTGCCATGCATACTCACGCTTTCTCCCACTATGCCAGTGAGTCGCCCCATCGGCTGGCACTGGTCGAGCCCGGCGGGCGCCACTGGAGCCGGGAGGAGTTGCGACAGGAGTGCGATCGAGTCGTGAGGGGGCCCTGGAAACCGGTACCCGGCCCGGGGCAAAAGACAGCGAGTACCATGCCAAACCGGGCGCACTCAATCGCCCTCGCGCTGGTGGAAGCACAGCACGGGGATTCGGTCCTGGCACCTTTCGGTATCGAGCCCGAGCAGGGCAACGTGCATTACTGCGGCCTGCCCCTGGCCAACCGGGGGCCGCGGGAGTGGGCGGTTCACTCCCTCCACTACGGCCATACCGTCATTCTCGCGGAGCAATGGAATCCGCACGATATGCTCCGCGATATCGCACGCTACCGGGTCACCCACAGCTACATGGTGCCGGCGCAATTCATGCAACTGCTGGCCTTGCCGCCGGAGCTTCGCACAGCCTACGATACGTCCTCCATTCGCCACGTCATATGCCCCGTCGTGCCGTGTCCGCTTCAACTCAGGCAGGCCATGGTGAAATGGTGGGACGTGCTCTTGCATGAATGCGACGAATCCGACGGGGTGGGCTACCCGGGCGCTGTCGCAGCGCCCCGTAACCCGGGCGGGTATAATTAGCCACTACTCTATAAACCGGAGGAATAATTTATGGGAATGCTTGAAGATAAGGTAGCCGTCGTCACCGGGGCTGGCCAGGGCATCGGTCGCGCCATTGCAATGTCCTACGCCCGCGAGGGGGCGAAGGTCGTGGTGGCCGACTTCAATAAGGTATTGGGGCAGGAGACGGTCGACCTGATCAGGCAGGCCGGCGGTGAGGCCACGTTCGTCTTTGGCGATGTCAGCAAGGAAGACTCGGTCAGGACAATGGTCGATACTGCGGCCGCCAACTATGGTCGCCTGGACATCGCCTGCAACAGCGCTGCCGTAAGCCGCGGATCCGGTCCCATCCACGAGTTCGAACGCGAAGTTTTCGACAGCACCCTGGAAATGTGCCTGACCAACACCTGGCTGTGCATGAAATATGAAATCAAGGCGATGCTGGCGAACGGCGGGGGTTCCATCGTGAACATTTCCTCCAATTCATCCCTCAAGGGCCAGGCCTACAATACCGCCTATGCCGCCGCGAAGGGCGGCGTCAACATCCTGACCAAGAGCGCTGCCGCCGAATACGGTGCCCAGGGAATTCGCATCAACGCGGTTTCCCCGGGCGTGATCCGCACCCCGGGCGTGGAAAAGTACTTCGAGGAACAGCCCAAGATCGCCGAGGGCCTTAAAAAAGCCGCCGTAATGAATCGCCTGGGCGAGCCGGAGGAAATTGCCGAGGCGGTCACTTTCCTGAGCAGCGACCGCGCTTCTTTCATCACCGGGCAGATACTGTCGGTAGACGGCGGCGGCGCCGTACGCTAGTGCCCCGTTAAACTCCGCGCAAAAAAAACCCGGGGCCAGCCCGGGTGCACATTTACCAGTCAGGGACCTGGCATCGATTTGTCAGAAGTTGTAGCTAGCCATCACACCGAACGTCTGGGGCGAGACTACAGTCAACTCGTTGTAGCCCTGTCCAACCGGACGCTTGCTGAACACCCCGTCGTCGTCGAGTACGTTTTTGGCGAACAGCTGCAATGACCAGGCGTCATTGCGCAGGCCGGTATAGAGGTCCAGGGTAGAGAAGCTGTCGCTCTTCAGGCGGTTGGTGGTATCGCCGGGAACCTCGACCTCACCGCGGTAGCTCCAGAGCGCGTTCACATACATATCGCTGCTGCCCACCAGGCCCGGCCAGGTGTACTCTGACTGGAGCACGCCTGTCCACTCCGGCTGCGCGCTCGCCTTCTCGCCATCGGCATCACAGGTGTTGTAACGGTTGTCGGGGCCTACCGGCGGCTGGCCGGGATCGGTACAGGGTAATGCACCGTCGGTAAACTCTACATTGGTATAGGTAAACCCTGTGTACACCGACCAGTTGTCCGTCAGCAGCATTTTGAAATCCGCTTCGATACCCTGTTGCACGGCCTCGTCCACATTCACAAAGGGTGCATTGGTAATGATCTCGACTTCACCGGCAATGGTGTTGTAGGCCTCGAAATTCACCGGTGCCTGGTAGTCTTCATACACACTGTAAAAGATCGCAGCAGTGTAGCGGGCGCGACCCTCAAACAGGTCACCCTTGGCGCCGATCTCGACGCTGTTTACCTTCTCCCCGGAGTAAGTGTTGAGGTCCGGGGTGAAGACGCCGGTGGTGTCGAAGTTGGGAGCTCCCGGGCGGTAGCCCCGGTCGAGGGTACCGTAGAGATTGAATGCATCACTGAAGAAGTGAGCCAGCTTGATGGTGCCGGTCCACTCCTCTTCCGAATAATTGCTGCCGAGCACACACGGCGCCTGCTGACCGTCGTAACAGGGGAACGCATTTTCAAATATGAACGTCGGCTCAGTAATTTCACCGCCGGGCAGTATCACCGAACCAAACCAGAAGTCGCCACTCTGGATGTTGCCTGCATCCTGTTCAAATTTGTTGTAACGCACACCGACCGTCAGTTCGGTGTTTTCCGCCAGCGTAATCGTATTGTGGGTAAAGATCGCACTGGTCTTGGTATCAATCGGGATGTTCAGCGAAAACGGGAATACACCCTGGTTGGGTATAGCCTGGGCGACAACGACATCCGTCTGGGACGTGGCTTTGGCGTAATAGCCGCCGACTGTCCAGTCCCAGAAATCGAAAGCGCTGCCGGAGACACGCATTTCATGCTGCGCCGAATCCGAAATGCTGTCGCCGTACTTGGTCTGCAGCTTGATTGTGGAAATTGGCAGATCGGTGTTGTCCTGGTCGCCCAACGTATTCAGGTCGGACTGCAGCATCCCACTGAACCAGCTCACGTGCATATCCGCGACGTCCCAATCCAGCTTGACGGTGCCGAATTTGTCCTGCTTGCTGGTTACCTCATCCGGGGCGTCCGCGATAGCCTTGCGATCATCTGCCTTAAGATTGTAATTCACGTCGGGCAGACTGAAGTCGACTGTTTCCAGAACCCGGTAGGTATCCGAGTTCTCGGTTTCCATATAGGTATATCCGAGCTTGGCAGTAAATGTATCGGTGGGTTGCCACAACAGCTTGGCGCGGACACCGTCCCTGTTGCGCTTGTCATCGAGATTGCGAACGATGTTTTCGATACCGCTTTCCCGGTCGTCACTCAACACTGCGACCCGCATCGCCAACTGGTCATCAATCAGCGGGACATTGACCGCAGCCTGCACGTTATAACCTTCGGGGTTGGTGTAACTGCCCTGGACATAGCCGTTGACACCGTCGAAATCCGGATCCCTTGAGGTCAGGATAAGGGCGCCGGTTGGTGAAGGCTGGCCGTACAGGGTGCCCTGCGGGCCTTTAAGGATCTGGACATTGGACATATCAAACAGGCTGGCCAGGGCAAAACCCGCCTGGGACGCCATGTAATAGTCGTCCATGTAGGTACCGACACGGGCCGGGGCGGACTGGGTCTGGAAGGTACCCACGCCGCGCAAGCCGACTCCGGCATTGCTGTCGCCCTCGTAGCGGACTTCCATACCGGTAACCAGTTTATTCAACTCATCGCCCTGGAACACGGCGAAGTCAGTTATTTCCTGGCCGGAAACTACCGACACGGCGACCGGAGCGGATGTCAGGGTCTCGTCCATTTTCTGCGCGGTTACAATCACCTCCTCCAGCGCCTGTGCATGGGACAACGCCGGTGAGAGGCAGAGCGAGATTGCGAGAGCTAAGGGTGTGCGTTTCATAATCATGACTCCGGTGTGGTGAGTTTTGCTTTTTTATATGCACGCTACAGGGACACCAAGACTCCAATGCCGCAGCGGATTCCCCCGATGACGCCGTCACCTGCAGGAAACCGCCTGTATCAATGCCAACGTTGCCGATTCCATGCCCGGCTCTATCAATTATTCAGTGGCGACCTGGCGCATCATAGGGCGCCTCCAATCAGATTTATGTACATTTGAGTTCGCGCCGGTTGCCCCTGCCTGCTATCTTCGCCTGTTCTGGCTCAAAATGTCCACCGATCTGGCAGCTCCCGCACTATCCCCACAAGTTGCGGGTCATGCCATAATACCCACCGGCAATAATCTATCGTGAGATTAACGGCATGGGAAGTGCAGCAGCTGGCAGGGAGCACCTGCGGCATGAGATATTGGTCGGCGGTCTCTCCAACGCTATCTTCAACGGGCTGATCGCCTGGCTGTTGCTGAAGAGCGGCCCTTCCCTGCGCTGGAGCGGGGAGCACAATTTCGCGGTCGATGTCGTGGCCACGGGGTTGCTGTTGCCCTTCATCGTGGCACTGATTGTCATCCCGCTGCAGCGCGGCAAGCTCCAAAAGGGCAAGCTGGAGCCCATCCACCTCGGCCCCACCTCTGCGGTGCAGTCACTGGCCGACCGGTTCCCGGGCGGCACGTTCAAAAGCGCGCTGGTTTTCGGCCTGTTCGGAATGTGCGTGATCGCACCGGTCACGCTGCTGGGGTTCTACCTTGCCGGCGTTGAGGAGGTGGACCCGGTGGCTTACGCGGTGTTCAAGGGTGTATGGGCGGGACTCGTAGCCGCCCTGCTGGTGATTCCCATGGTACTGATTGCCTTGCGGGGACCCGAACAGTAATCCTGGTCCGCTGGATACCCGGTAAAGCGGGTATCCATTCGGCAAATCAAGCTCACCAGCGCCGGATAACCATCTCCGCAAACTGCTCGATCCTGGCGAGCTTCCGGGCCCGGTCCAGCGACGGGTCGTAGGGGTTCCAGGGGGTCACGCAGATGTCGGTAACCCCCAGCTCGGCCAGTCGCCGGAAATCGTCCAGCTTGCGGGCATGCATGTCGAAGGCGTGGATTTCAAAATCGGCGCGCGTATCGGTGCCACAGTCCCGGCGCAGTTCATTCAGCTTGCCAATCATCTGTCGCAGGGACTCATAATCGCTGTTGGCCGATATCCAGCCGTCGCCGCTTTGGGCCGCGCGTCGCAGGGCGGGCACCGCGTGACCCCCTACCAGGACCGGCACGGGCGCGGTGGGCACCGGTGAGAGTTTCATCCGGCCGATATCGTAGTACTGCGAGTGGAACTCGAAATAGTCGCCGGACAGTGCGCCGCGGATGATGGCGATGCAATCGTCCATGCGCCCGCCACGCTCCTCGAATGCAATCCCGTTGTAAGTGAAATCCTCCTTCCAGGGACTGAGGCCCGCGCCGAGGGCTATGCGGTTGTCGCTGATCACCGCCAGGGATGACAGGGCCTTGGCCAGCACCAGGGGCTGGCGCACCGGCACCTTGAGCACAGCCGGGTAGAAACGCAGGGTACTGGTCACCCCGGCCATCATCGCCATCGCCACCACCGGGTCCAGTACCGGCACCCCGTCGAGAGCCTCGCGCACGGCATCGGTGCTCATGTAAGGATAATCCGACTCGGTAATCTCGGGATAAAACAGGCTGTCCGGGATCGCCAGCGACGTCCAGCCGGCGGCCTCAGCCGTGCGGGCAATATCCGGGTAATCCTCGATCCCGCCCAGCCCTGTCATCAATGTAAAGCGCATCTGTCAGTCCTCGTTACCAGGACAGCCAGATTAACGGGTTGGCGCGATGATCAAAGTACCAAATCAGGCAATCCGATAGACATTAACCACCACGCCCCACCCAGACCTCATCCAGTGCCTCGCGGATAATGCGCGCCACCAGCACCGGGTCTTCCATCGGGATGAAGTGGGACCTGTCAGGCAGGTAAAACTCCCGGGCGTTCGGCAGGGAGTCCGCCAGGCCGGGCCAGGTGGGCGAGGCGGCCAGGTCATCCGGGTTGGCGAAATTGGGCAAAGCGCGCAGCACCGTGACCGGGATGGTCAGCAGTGGTAACAGCTCGTAAATGGCCTCGTTGCCAGATTGCCCGAGATAGATCCCCGCTTCTTGCAGGGGATCGCAGGCGAGTTGCAGCGCCGACTCGTTCGGCACTTCGCGCAGGGCATACTCGCAGTAATCCCGCAGGACCTGGTCCTGCCAGCTGGCAAAGGGAGGCCGGTCCCTGAAGCGCCGGTACATTTCCCCGGCGTCCCGCCACTGGTTCTTGCGCCGGCTTACCGGGCTGTCCGCGGGATTGACCAGGTGTAACGGCGGGAACAGCCGCGAGTAGAGCTGCCTGGGCATTATCACCGGGTCTATCAGCACCAGTTGCCTGAAGCGCCGCAACTGCCGTGCCGCAACATAGGCCGCCAGGTAGCCACCCAGGGAGTGACCCACCCCGACAACCCGTTGTAAATCGAGGTGATCCAGCAATGCCTCTATATCGCCTGCCATCAACAGCCAGTCCACCTCGCCGTGGCGGTCGCTGCCCCCGTGGAAACGCACGTCCACCGCGTAGATGTGAGCGCCGGGCAACTGGCGGGCGATGGCGTCCCAGCAGCGGCTGTGAAAGCCGGTGGCGTGCAGCAACAGCACCGGGTCGCTGTCGCCGGGCCACTCGGTGACCTGCAGCGCGACGCCCGGCAGTTGCACCTGGTAGGTTTCGGGTTGTGGTCTGGTCACGGCTGCATAACGCCCGGCTGGCTGGAAAAATCGGCGGCATACTAACAGATTTACCGGCGAGTCACCCGGCGCCGCACTGATCCGAAGGGCGACAGACGCTGTATACTCCACTGCCGCGGAGAATGGTGCCGGCGGCCGGCATCATTCAGCTGGCTGTGAAAGGCTGATTACTCATGCACCTGAAAAATATCGCGCATAACCT
>JAOUDU010000115.1 GCA_029859085.1 Gammaproteobacteria bacterium
TACTGCGAACAAAGGCACCGGCAAGCCCCTGGATACCATAGGAACCAGCCTTGTCCCAGGGTTCATCGGTGGCGAGATAGGCTTCGCACAGCGCCCGGGTCAACTGGATAAATTCCACGTCGGTGGCCACGAGCTCGCAACTCGTGCGGTCGCCGCGCTGCAGGCATACGGCTGTCAGCACCAGGTGGCTGCGGCCACTGAGCATCGCCAGCATGGCGAGGCCGTCGAAATGATCGACCGGTTTGCCCAGCACCTCGTCGTCCAGCACCACGACCGTGTCCGCGGCGAGTACGGCGCGATCGACTTCGGTGTACCGGGAGGCGACTCGCGAGGCCTTCTCCCGCGCCATGCGCTCCACATAGACCGCCGGGGTTTCGCCGGGCCTGCGGCTTTCATCGATATCCGCCGGGTCACAGGTAAAGCGAACCCCGAGTTGCTCCAGTAATTCCCGCCGGCGCGGTGAAGCCGATGCCAGCACCAGGTCTGCCGCGATCACCTCAGGTCACCATATACTGCCGCCGCAGGCGCCGCAGCGTGTAAAGCACCACCGGCCACAACAGGGCGCTGGTGACTGCCGGCAGCAGAAACAGGGGCGCAGGCCCGCCGATACCCTCCAGGTTCTGCACCCACTGGCAAACCAGCTGGTTGATGCCAACCAGGACAAACACCGTGCCGGCCTGCTGCAATACGCTGAACACGCGCAGGCGCTGGTACAGGGTGAGACTCAGGAGGGCGACCACCACCAGGGAAAAAGCGTTCTGACCCAGCACCGCTCCCTCCAGCGTGTCCAGCAGGACGCCCGCGACAAGGGCGGTGAATATCCCCACCCGATGGGGCAGGGCGATCGCCCAGTAAATGAGCACCAGCGCGACCCACTCCGGGCGGGCCCACATCAGCCACAGCGGCATCGGTGCCACTGCAAGCACATAGGCCGCCACGAAAGAGGTGAGAATCAACCAATAGCCATGGGCTCCCTGCGGTACCACCGGTCAGGGTTCCGCTTTGGCGTCATTGGCGTCATCGGCGGCGGGGGATGCGCTGGCCTCGGCCGCACCCGTGGTGTGGGTGGCAAACACCAGCAGGACATGGCGACTGCGGTCCAGTGCGGCACTGGGCCTGGCCGCGACGTGGGCGAACATCTTGCCGGGGTCCCGTTCGATCTCGGTGACCACCGCCACCGGGTAGCCGCCGGGAAAACGCCCACCCAGTCCGGATGTCACCAGCAGGTCCCCGACCTCGATGTCGGTGGTGGCGGACACATGGCGGATCTCGAGGGAGCCCAGGGAGCCGGTACCCTCGGCAATCGCCCGCACGCCGTTGCGATTGACCTGGACCGGGATGGAGTGGGTCGCATCAGTAATGAGCAGGGCACGGGAAGTGGTATCGCTTACCTCCACGACCTGGCCCATCAGCCCGTCGGCGTCGATCAGGGGCTGGCTGACGAAAACCCCGTCCGCCCGACCTTTATTCAACACCAGCTGGTGCCGGACAGGATCCGGGGATACGCCGATCAGTTCCGCCACCAGCACGTCGTCACGCAGCATTGCGGTCGAGTTCAACAAGCCCCGCAGGCGCACATTTTCCGCCTGCAGTGCAGCCATTTGCTGGGAGCGCCCCTGCAATACCAGGTTCTCGTGGGCGAGTCGCTCGTTTTCCTCCAGTACCCGGGTGCGGGACTGCAGGTGCAGCTCGCTCCAGTCGCGAAAGCGCAGCGGCAGGTCCGCCAGCCAATAGATGGGGGCTTCCAGCGTATCCAGCACGGAACGGGTGGTTTCCAGGCGCTTGTAGCGCAGGTCGGCAGTAATCAGGCTGAGGATAACCAAAATCGCCAGCAGCAGGCGCAGCCCGACCGTAGACTCTTTGACGAATAGCGGCTTGATGTTTAGCCCTCAGTAAATGGGGTCGGCCCGCCCGGACAGCGGGCCTTCCATGCAAAGCCTCACTCCGTAGACAGCAGATCCATCGTGTGGCGATCCATCCGCTCCATTGCCATGCCGCCGCCGCGGGCGACGCAGGTCAGGGGATCCTCGGCCACGATGACCGGCAGGCCAGTCTCCTCGGAGATCAGCCGGTCCAGGTCGCGCAGCAGGGCGCCGCCGCCGGTGAGCACGATACCGCTCTCGGCGATATCCGCCGCCAGTTCCGGCGGGGACTGTTCCAGCGCGGATTTTACCGCCTGCACTATCGATTGCAGCGGATCCTGCAGCGATTCCAGGATTTCATCACTGTTGAGGGTAAAGCTGCGCGGCACGCCCTCCGCGAGGTTGCGTCCGCGCACATCGATTTCACGCAGTTCGCTGCCGGCAAAGGCGCACCCGATCTCCTCCTTGATCCGCTCCGCCGTGGCATCGCCGATCAGGCTGCCGTAACGGCGGCGAACGTGGGCGACGATGGCTTCATCGAAGCGATCCCCGCCGATGCGCAGGGAATCGCGGTACACCACGCCGTTGAGGGAAATTATCGCTATCTCCGTGGTACCGCCACCGACATCCACCACCATGCAGCCGGTGGCTTCCTCGACGCTGAGACCCGCGCCGATGGCTGCCGCCATCGGCTCCTCGATCAGGCGCACTTCCCTGGCGCCGGCGCTGAGGGCGGATTCGCGGATGGCGCGGCGCTCCACCTGGGTGGACATGCAGGGCACACACACCAGTACCCGGGGGCTGGGGCGAATGAACTTGCTCTCGTGCACCTTGGCGATGAAATGCTGCAGCATTTTTTCGGTGACCTGGAAATCGGCGATAACACCGTCTTTCAGGGGGCGGATGGCAGTGATATTACCCGGTGTACGGCCCAGCATACGCTTCGCTTCGGTGCCGACTGCCTCGATGGTCTTCTGGCCGTTGTGGATGCGAATGGCCACGACCGATGGCTCATTCAGCACTATTCCCTTATCGCGCACGTAGATCAGGGTATTGGCCGTACCCAAATCGATGGAGAGGTCGTTAGAGAACACTCCGCGCAGTTTTTTCAACATTGATTTTTGCTACCTTCTGAGTACAACGGGGAACTCCGGTGCGGAGTCCTGCATGCTTCCCTACGCTCCGCCTCCAGGTCATTAGCGGTAACCTGGATGGGCCGGGAAAAGCCCTGAATTTGCTGTGGCGACAGTTGTTTTCTTGGAGTTGTGGTTTTTCCGGCAACTGTACCAACCGCGGGGATTTTGGGCAAGGCGCAAATGTGATAACTTTACGCCCCCGCTGCCCAGAGGGTGGCCCTCCGGTCTTAAATACCATGGCAATTGGGCAAGACGAGATAGAAAAGATAGCCGAGCTCGCGCGTATTCGAATTGCGCCCGACCAGATTGGCGACGTTACCCGGCGAATTACCGATATCCTGGGCATGGTGGACCAGCTGCAGGCCGCGGATACAAAGGATGTGGAGCCCATGGCCAACCCCCTCGACGCGGTGCAGCGCCTGCGGGCCGATGAGGTCACCGAGGAAAATCGAAGGGAGGCTTTCCAGGCGATCGCACCCGCCGTGGAGAACGGGCTCTACCTTGTGCCCCGGGTAGTCGAATAGCGGCGCTCGAAACCGCAACAGGATCTTTGCATGCATGACAAATCCGTCGCCCAGCTGATCGCGGGGCTACACGCCAGGCAGTTTTCCAGCGTCGAGCTAAGCCGTTGTTTTCTCGACAGGATTGGCCGGCTCGATGGCGCCATTAACAGCTTCATCACGGTGGATGAGAGCGCGGTCCTGGCCGCCGCCGGGGCTGCCGATCAGCGCATAGCCGCTGGCGGGGCCGCCCCCCTGACGGGTATTCCCATCGCCCACAAGGACATTTTCTGTACTGACGGCATGCGCACCAGCTGCGGCTCGCGCATGCTGGACAACTTCGTCCCGCCCTACGACGCCACCCTGATCGGCAAATTCAGGCGGGAGGGCGCGATCATCCTCGGCAAAACCAATATGGACGAGTTCGCGATGGGCTCCTCCAATGAAAGCAGCTACTACGGCCCGGTCAGCAACCCCTGGGACAAGCGCCTGGTGCCGGGCGGCTCCTCCGGCGGGTCCGCCGCGGCCGTCGCGGCAATGCTGGCCCCGGCGGCCACCGGCACGGACACCGGCGGCTCCATCCGCCAACCCGCCGCCTTCTGCGGCATCACCGGCATCAAGCCCACCTATGGCCGGGTTTCCCGCCTGGGCATGGTCGCCTTCGCCTCCAGCCTCGACCAGGCCGGCCCGATGGCCCGCAGCGCCGAGGACTGTGCCCTGCTGCTCAACTGCATGGCCGGCCACGACCCGCTGGACTCCACCTCCTCCGAACTGCCCGCCGAGGACTACTGCGCCCGGCTGGACAACTCCCTGGAAGGCCTGCGCATCGGCCTGCCGCGGGAGTATTTTGGCGAGGGGCTGGCGGCGGACACCGCACGGCATATAGATAGCGCACTCCGGGAGCTGGAGGCGCAGGGCGCAACACTGGTCGAGGTATCCCTCCCCCACAGCCACCTGACTATCCCCGCCTACTACGTGATTGCCCCGGCGGAGGCCTCCACCAACCTGTCGCGCTTTGACGGTGTGCGCTACGGCCACCGCTGCAAGGATCCCGTCGACCTGCATGACCTGTACACCCGCACCCGGGAGGAGGGCTTTGGCGCCGAGGTAAAACGCCGCATCCTGGTGGGCACCTACGCCCTCTCGGCGGGCTACTACGACGCCTATTACAAGAAGGCACAGCAGGTGCGGCGCCTGATCAAGCAGGATTTCACCGACTGTTTCGAGCAGGTGGACATCATCGCCGGGCCCACCACCCCCGGCCCCGCCTTCGCGCTGGGCGCGAAATCCGATGACCCGGTGGCCATGTACCTGGAGGATATCTATACCCTCGCGGTCAACCTCGCGGGGCTGCCGGGGATGTCCATCCCCGCCGGCTTCGTCGACGGCAAGCCGCTGGGCCTGCAACTGATCGGCCGACACTTCGACGAGGCGCGCCTGCTGAATGTCGCGCACCGCTTCCAGCAGGCGACCGACTGGCACCTGCAGCGGCCGCCGGACCCGGCCGGGGAGGAAAGCTGATGCAGTGGGAAACCGTCATCGGGCTGGAAGTGCACCTGCAGCTTGCCACGCGCTCCAAGATTTTTTCCGGCTCAGCCACCACCTTCGGCGCCGAGCCCAACACCCAGGCCAGCGCGGTCGACCTGGCGATGCCGGGCATGCTGCCGGTGCTGAACGCGAAGGCCGTGCGCTATGCCGTGATGTTCGGCCTGGGCATCGGCGCGGACATAGGCCGGCGCTCGGTCTTTGATCGCAAGAACTACTTCTACCCGGACCTGCCCAAGGGCTACCAGATCAGCCAGTTCGAGGCTCCCATCGTCGGCCGCGGCAACTTCGAAATCCAGCTCGACGACGGCAGCACGCGATCCATCGGCATTACCCGCGCGCACCTGGAAGAGGATGCGGGTAAATCCCTGCACGAGGATTTCCACGGCCAGACCGGCATCGACCTCAACCGCGCCGGCACCCCGTTGCTGGAGATCGTCTCCGAACCGGACCTGCGCAATGCCGCCGAGGCGGTGGCCTACCTGAAAGCACTGCACAGCCTGGTGACTTACCTGGGTATCTCCGACGGCAATATGGCGGAGGGCTCAATGCGCTGCGATATCAATATCTCACTGCGCCCGGTGGGTTCCGACACACTGGGCACCCGGGCGGAGATCAAGAACGTCAACTCCTTCCGCTTCGTCGAGAAGGCCATACGCCACGAGTTCGAGCGGCAGGTGGAGATCCTCGAGGACGGCGGCAGAATCGTGCAGGAAACCCGGCTCTACGACGCCGACCTGGACGAGACCCGACCGATGCGCAGCAAGGAAGTGGCAAACGACTATCGCTACTTCCCCGAGCCGGACCTGCTGCCGGTGGTTATCGATGAAGCCTATATCGAATCGGTTCGGGCCGAGCTGCCGGAACTGCCTGTGCAGAAACGCCACCGCTTCGTCGACCAGTATGGCCTCAGCGGCTACGACGCGAATGTGCTGGCCGACAGCCGTGAGCTGGCGGACTACTTTGAAGCCGTGGTCGCCGCCTGTGGCGACGCCAAGATCGCCGCCAACTGGGTGCAGGTGGAACTGCTGGGCCAGCTGAACCGGGGCGAGCTCGCCCTGGGCGACTGCCCGGTCTCCGCCACCGCCCTGGGCGGCCTGATCGGGCGTATCCTCGATAACAGCATCTCCGGCAAGATCGCCAAGCAGGTCTTCGAGGCGATGTGGCAGGGCGAGGGCAGAGCCGACGAGATCATCGAGGCCCGGGGCCTGAAGCAGGTGAGCGACAGCGGCGAGCTCGAGGCGATGGTCGAGCAGGTGATCGCCGCCAGCCCCGGCCAGGTGGAGCAGTACCTGGCCGCCGACGAGGACCGGCGCAAGAAACTGGTGGGCTTCTTTGTCGGCCAGGTGATGAAACTGTCAAAGGGCCAGGCCAACCCGCAGATGGTCAATGAACTGCTGGCTAAAAAGCTGGTTTGAGGGGAGTGACACGGTGAGAAAGGACAAGGAAAAGGTACTGGATGAGGTGTGGACCGAGGACCACGTCAGGAGTTTCCTGCAGGTGCGCCCCCACGACGGCTCGGACGAGAATTTCCACATGTTGCTGAAGGCCTACCAGAGCATGCGGGCGGATGACTTCGAGCTCTTCGTGGGGTTTTTCACCGCGGAAAAGCGCGATCTGAACGCCACCGGTCGCGACGGGCGCTCTGTCCTCGACATCGTGAAGACCCATCGGCACGGGGCGGAGTACGCCGAGATTCTTGTTGCTGCGGGCGCTGTATAGTTCTTTTTGCTTCCAGTGCCGGTCTCCGTCCGGCGGGGTGTCCCGAAAAGGCCGTAGCTGTTTCGTAATCCTGCGCCGGTCGCCGACCGGTGGGGGGGTGTCCCGCAACGGCCACAGCTGCCTCATAATCCTGCGCCGGTCGCCGACCGGTGGGGTGTCCCGCAACGGCCACAGCTGCCTCGTAATCCTGCGCCGGTCGCCGACCGGTACGTCTTCCCGAAACGGCCACAGCTGCCTCATAATCCTGCGCCGGTCCCCACCCGTTGAGGTGTCCCGAAAAGGCCGCAGCTCCGCAAACAAAAGTGGCTGCTGCGCAACTCGACCAAAATTGCTGCGCAATTTTCGGGACTCGGACAGTGCTCGCAGAAAGCCCCACTTGTGTTTGCTGCGCTAAGCGCGACCTGATTTTTTCGGGACACCTCACCGGGCGGAGACCTAACAGAGTCCGATCAATGAGATTTTTTGGTTTGTGGGCACGATTGGGTTGACCCTTTAGTGTGCGCATTGCCAGGGCGCTGTCCGGGCAGTCCTCCCGAAAAAATCAGGCCACGCTTAGCGGAGTCAACAAACTCGGGGCTTTCTGCGAGCACTGTTCGAGTCCCGATTTTTTGCGTAGCAAAAAATGGTCGAGTTGCGCAGCAGCCGAGTTTGTTGACGGAGCTGTGGCCTTTTCGGGAGGACTGCCCGGACGGCGACCGACGCAGAAAGGCACCATCTCTTACACAACAGTTGCGACACGATCGGAAAAGGACCTGGCGCCTCCAAAAAAACGACTAATGAATTCTAGCCCTGATCGTACGGCACCCGCCCTTTCGAAAACCGCTCGCGGTTCTCGCGCTTTTTCTCTTCGCTCTTGCGCAACAGCACGTAGACCGCGCCGGTGCCGCCGTGCTGGGGCTGGGCGCTGTGGAAGGCCTGGACGATG
>JAOUDU010000116.1 GCA_029859085.1 Gammaproteobacteria bacterium
GCGCTGGTGGATTCCGAGCGCATCCTTACCCAGCTGAAGATAGACGGCTACGAGATCGTGCCCAGCTACGAGGACGCCCAGATCGTGGTGGTCAATACCTGCGGCTTCATCGACAGCGCCAAGCAGGAATCCCTGGACGCGATAGGCGAGGCCCTCAACGAAAACGGGCGGGTCATTGTCACCGGCTGCATGGGCAAGGGAGACGACGCCCGCGCCATCATGGAACTGCATCCCAAGGTGCTCAGCGTGACCGGCCCGGCCGCCTACGAGGAGGTGGTCAGCGCGGTGCACAAGTACGTGCCCCACAGCCCGGTCCACAACCCCTTCGCGGACCTGGTGCCGCCCCAGGGCGTCAAGCTGACTCCCCGCCACTACGCCTACCTGAAAATCTCCGAGGGCTGCAACCACCGCTGCAGCTTCTGCATCATTCCGTCGATGCGCGGCGACCTGGTGAGCCGTCCCATCGGTGACGTGATGGAGGAGGCCGAGCGGCTGGTGCGCGCCGGGGTGAGGGAACTGCTGGTGATCTCCCAGGACACCAGCGCCTACGGGGTCGACACCAAATACCGCACCGGTTTCTGGAACGGCCGGCCGCTTAAAACCCGCATGCAGGACCTGTGCGAGGCCCTGGGTGAATTCGGCGTGTGGGTACGGCTGCACTACGTCTACCCCTACCCCCATGTGGACAATGTCATCCCGCTGATGGCCGAAGGCAAGATCCTGCCCTACCTGGACGTACCGCTGCAGCACGGCAGCCCGGAGATACTCAAGCGCATGAAACGCCCCGCGGCGGCGGAGAAGTCGCTGGAGCGGATCAGGCGCTGGCGGGAGATCTGCCCCGAAATCACCCTGCGCAGCACTTTCATTGTCGGCTTTCCCGGGGAGACCGAGGACGACTTCGAGCAGTTGCTGGACTTCCTGCAGGAAGCGCAACTCGACCGCGTAGGGTGCTTCCAGTACTCACCGGTGAAGGGCGCGGCCGCCAACGAACTGCCGAACCCGGTGCCGGAGGAAGTAAAGCAGGAGCGTTGGGACCGTTTCATGGCGCTGCAGCAGGACATCAGCGCCGCACGGCTGCAGGCCAGGATCGGCAGCACCATCGAGATCCTGATCGACAGCGTGGATGAGCAGGGAGCCATCGGTCGCTCCGCCGCTGACGCCCCCGAGATCGACGGCAAGGTCTACCTCGACGGCATAACCGACCTCAATCCCGGCGATTTCGTGGAAGCCGAGGTCACCGGCGCCGATGAATACGACCTGTGGGCGGGATAATCCGCGCTTGAACCTGCTGCTTTTCACCGCGGCGGACCGCCTCGGCGGGGGGCGGATTCGCCTGGCGGACCAGCGGCTGCGACACCTGCTGCAGGTGCTGGGCGCAACCATCGGTGATGAATTGCGGGTGGGCGAACTGGGTGGACTGACCGGCACCGGCCGGGTGCTGGAGATCGATTCCGAACAGGCTGTGCTGGCGATCGAGCTGGACAGCGCCCCGCCTCCCAAACTGCCGCTGCGCCTGGTGCTGGCCCTGCCGCGCCCCAAGATGCTGCGGCGCATTGTGCGCACCGTGGCGGAACTGGGCGTTGCCGAGCTGCACCTGATCCACTCCTACCGGGTTGAGAAGAGCTACTGGCAGACTCCCGCGCTGCAGGCCGACACCCTGCGCGACTACCTGGTCCAGGGGCTGGAGCAGTCACGCGACACGGCGCTGCCGCAACTGCAGTGCCACCGGCGCTTCAAGCCTTTCGTGGAGGATGTCCTGCCGGGGCTGGCCGAGGGCCGCCGCGCACTGCTGGCCCACCCGGGTGACTACCCCCCCTGCCCCCGCGACCTGCAGCAGGAGACCCTGCTGGTCATCGGCCCCGAGGGCGGTTTCATTCCCTACGAGGTAGGGAAACTGGAGGCGGCCGGCTGCCAGGCCGTTTCCCTGGGACCGCGCATACTGCGGGTTGAAAACGCGCTCTCCACGTTGCTGGGCCGCTTGTTCTAGCCTGCATATCCTGCCACCGCCGAGCTGCGACGTGGTTTTTTGACGAGGGTCAAGGCGTTCGGGCCCGACCCCGGCTATCGTGGTGACTTCGGGTGCAAGCACCCTCACCAGGAGCCGAGAATGCTGACCATTGCCGAAATAATGACCCGGGAACCCTATACGCTGGGTCCTGACGACACGCTGGCAACGGCTCGCCAGCTGCTGGCCGAGCATCACATCAGGCATATACCGATCGTGAGTGCCGAGGGCGCGCTGCTTGGCGTGGTATCGCAGCGGGATGTGCTGGCGGCCGGCGACACCTCGGTTATCAACCGCAAGGGCGAGGGCACACGCGAGAATTACGTTGCGCTGTCCGCCATCATGTCGACGCCGGTGCAAACCGCGGACGAGTCCGCCAGCCTGCGCGGGGCGGCGTTACACCTGCTGAAAAACAAGGTCGGCTGCCTGCCGGTGCTGCGCAAGGGCAAGCTGGTCGGCATTATCACCGACTCCGACTTTGTCGCCATCGCAGTTAACCTGATGGAGCAGTTAGAGGCGGCGGAGCCCGATGAAGACGATTTCGACAGTGATGACGCGGAATTTTCCTGAGTTGCCGCCCGCGCGGCGCTAGGCGGCGACTATTCCGGCCGGGCAGCTGACACCGGTTCCCCCGAGACCGCAGTAGCCGCCGGGATTTTTCGCCAGGTACTGCTGGTGGTACTCCTCGGCATAGTAGAACGGGGGTGCCGGCAGGATCTCGGTCGTGATCGCACCGTAACCCGCCTTGTCCAGGGCCCGCTGGAAAACCGCCCGCGAGGCCTCGGCCTGCTGCCTCTGGCTGTCATCGAATACATAAATTCCCGAGCGGTACTGGGTGCCGCGGTCATTGCCCTGGCGCATACCCTGGGTGGGATCGTGCCCCTCCCAGAACAGCTTGAGCAGCGACTCGTACGCAAGCACCTCCGGATCAAAGACCACCAGCACCACCTCGTTGTGACCGGTCCTGCCGGTGCACACCTCCTGGTAGCTGGGGTTGGGCGTGAAACCGGCGGCATAGCCGGCGGCGGTGGTGAAGACGCCCGCGACCTGCCAGAACTTGCGCTCCACGCCCCAGAAACAGCCCATGCCAAACAGGGCCTGGCGCAGATTGGCCGGGAACGGGCCCTTGAGCGGGTTGCCGTTGACAAAGTGGGCGGCGGGCACGGGCATGGCCTGCGCCCTGCCCGGCAGGGCGGACTCCGCGGTGGGAAGCTGGCTCTTGCTGGTGGATTCAAAAAAACTCATGGGATAACAGTCCTCGTAACTCCAGAACCCGCTACTCGCACGGCTGCGGACCGGGCCGGGTTTGCAGGCAATGTAGGCCACCTTGCCGGGAACTGCAACGCCCTGCCGCTGCGGCCCCGCCGCGGCCCCCTTTCCCTTGGGGCCGACAACCGTGTAAGCTGGTCGGCCAGCGCGGGGCCGGAACTTCGGCTATCACGCAACTGTCATAATTAAAAATTACACTAAATCCGGTTATACAACCCGGCCGCAACGAGCGCGGCGGACCAATCGGAGCAGTAAAAAAAGTGGTAAGTATATGAACACACTGAAATTCAACCCAAGGGAACTTTGCAGCCGCAAATTGTGGCAGCTGGTGAGCACCGAGACACAGGAACAGGTGAGCGAGAGGGAGCTCCGGGAAGCCATAGCCGAGCTGGCCAGCCGCCGCCACTACCTGGAGCAATTGCAACAGATCGGGGCCATCGAGGAAAAACGCTCGGGCGCCTGAGGGCCCCGGCTCGCCCCCACCCACCGTCGATGGCCAAACCTCCCGCACGCCGCTCCTCCTCGCAAGACATAGACCGCTTCCTGCAGCAGAGCAGGAACATTTCCGAGTTCGTCGCCAGGCAGCCGCGCCTGCTCTTCGCCATCGATGCAACCGCCAGTCGCCAACCCACCTGGAACAGTGCCTGCAGGGTGCAGAGCGAAATGTTCCAGGCCACCGGCGACGTCTCTTCCCTGGCAGTGCAACTGTGCTACTACCGGGGATTCAACCAGTTTTTCGCGAGCCCGTGGCTGACCGACAGCAAGCAGCTGGCAAAGCTCATGACCTCGGTGCACTGCGAGGGCGGCCACACCCAGATCGCCCGGCTGCTGCGCCATGCCATGGGCGAGCACCGCAAGGTCGCCCTGCGGGCCCTGGTCTTTATCGGTGACGCGGTAGAGGAGAGCCCGGACAACCTGTGCGGTCTCGCCGGCCAGTGCGGACTGTTGCAAGTGCCCCTGTTCCTGTTCCAGGAGGGGCGGGAGCCGACGGTGGAAAAAACGTTCCGCACCATGGCCAGGCTCAGCGGTGGGGCCTGGGCGCGCTTCGACAGCAGCAGTGCCGGCACCCTGGCGGGCCTGCTGGGTGCGGTGGCGCGCTACGCCACCGGCGGCCGCGCCGCCCTTGAGAACAGTTCGGGCGAGAGTGCTAGACTGCTGCTCCAGCAACTGAAACCCTGAGGCAGCCGTGGCCCGACTGATATTACTGCTGGCGGTTCTCGCCGCTCTCTACCTCATGTTCCGCCGGGTCCAGACCGTGCCGCCCCACAAGCGCCGGGCCGAGTACATCAAGCTGGGGCTCGCGGTGGCGGCGGCCATCGTGGTGATACTGACCGTCACCGGCCGCATGCACTGGCTCGGTATCGCCGCCACCGGCCTGCTGGTGGCCCTGCGCCAGCTACTGCCTACGCTGATCCGGCTGTTCCCGATGCTCGCCGCCCACCACGCCCGGGGCGGCGGCACATCCGGGCAGGCCCAGACCTCCACGGTTGAGACCGCCCTGTTGCGCATGCAACTGGCCCACGACAATGGTGATTTACAGGGTGAGGTGCTCAGCGGCAGCTTCGCCGGCTGGCGCCTGGCGGATATGGACCGGCAACAGCTGGAGGACCTGTACGCGCACTGCCGGCGGGAAGACGAGGAGTCAGCCCGCCTGCTGGACAGCTACCTGCAGCAGCGGTTCCCGGGTGAAACCTTCAGCCGGCAGCAGGCCGGTACCGGCAGCAACGAGGGCATGAACCGCAAGGAGGCCCTGGCCATCCTCGGCCTGGCCGAGGACGCCGGCGCTGAAGATATCGTGTCTGCCCACCGCAAACTGATCCAGAAACTGCACCCGGACCGGGGCGGCAATGACTACCTGGCCGCCAAAATCAACCAGGCCAAGGACTTTTTGCTGGGTTGAGGGGTCACACTGCGGGGCCCGAACGCACTCGCAACCGACGCTACGTGCATGACTGGCACGGGGGTGGAGAAATGCTTAAACTTGCGCCCAAGCAACGCAGGACAGCACTATCGCCATGACCGAAGTATTCGTTATCCGCAACCAGCTTGGACACTACTGGGGCAAGGGCAAGGCCTGGGTGGACGGCTCCCAGCCGCGCCATGTGCAGCGTGCCCGGCACCGCGACGAGGCGGTAAACACCCTGTTTGAACTCAGTTCAAAGGACTTCGAGCTGCGCGGGGAAGTCATAGCAGCCGAGCTCAGCAAGCGCGGCGAACCGATTATCGAACCCAGCCAGATCCCCTTGCCGATGGAGCCGGAGGACGCCGCCAGTGAGGAGCCCGCTGAACCGGTGGCCTGAGCGGCATATCCAATCCCTCCGGCGACCACTTGAAAAAAAGTGCCGCGGCACCATATCCATGCTTACAACGCGGCGTAAATCGACGCAGCGCTGTATTCGTATTTTTCACCACCACGGAGGCAGGTGACACCCGATGAGAATTCTATTGTTCCTGGCAACCAACATCGCCGTACTGGTGCTCGTCAGCATCGTGTTCAACCTGCTGGGGCTGCAGGGCATCCTGGCCGCCAATGGCGTCGACCTGAACCTCGGCGCGCTGCTGGTCATGTGCGCCGTGTTCGGCTTCGGCGGCTCGCTGATCTCGCTGTTCCTGTCCAAGTGGATGGCCAAGCGCGGCGCCGGTGTCTACGTCATCGACCAGCCCCGCAACCGCGATGAGCAGTGGCTGCTGACGACGGTCAAGGAACTGGCCGACGAGGCCGGTATCGGCATGCCCGAGGTGGGCATCTTCCCCTCCCAGGCCGCCAACGCCTTCGCCACCGGCTGGAACCGCAACAACGCGCTGGTCGCGGTGAGCGCCGGCCTGCTGCAGCGCTTCCGGCCCGAGGAGGCCCGCGCGGTCATGGCCCATGAAATCGGCCACGTGGCCAACGGCGATATGGTCACCCTCACCCTGATCCAGGGCGTGGTGAACACTTTCGTGATGTTCCTGGCGCGCATCATCGGCCACACGGTGGACCGGGTGGTGTTCAAGACCGAGCGCGGCTACGGGTTAGGTTATTACGCGGTCACGATGGTGGCGCAACTGGTGCTGGGCATACTCGCCAGCATCATCGTCTTCTGGTTTTCCCGCTGGCGGGAATACCGGGCGGATGCGGCGGGCGCCAGCCTGACCACCAACGGGTATATGATCGCCGCGCTGCAGCGCCTGCAACAGGAACAGGGCCTGCCCCAGGACCTGCCGGGGGAGCTGACCGCCTTCGGCATCAGCGAACAACTCAAGCAGGGCGCCGCCGCCCTGTTCCGCTCACACCCGCCGCTGGAGGACAGGATCAGGGCGCTGCAGGGGGCCTGACGCTTCTACCTCCACCCGGGGGCACCCCGGTCATTGCAGGGCAGTTCACTGAGACTGCCCCGTCCTTTTACCCCGTTACCGGCCGGTGAGGCCGGTGCCCGGTTTTATCCCCGCAAACCCGACAGCAACCATTAGCCCCGCGCCCTGGAGGCTCTTCCGGCCGGCCTGTAATGCGCCACCGCGGCACGCTTTGCATTGCGCTGCGATGCTGGCCGGCTTTTATTGCTAAAGGTCTGCCTGAAAAAGCTGAACGTGACGGCGGCGGGCACCAGAGAACTAGCGGCCGGATTATTGGGGATTCCATGAATCTACCCGGAGCTTCCACAGACCTCCGACCTTTATAAACACCAGTGCAAAACGGTTTTTGTGGACTGCCGATTCAGCATCGGTGATGAGAAGCTGGCCAGTGGCGAAAGCCAGATCTCCTTCGCTTCCAGCTTTTTCGGTAATTATCTCGACCTTCTTCGGGTTAGTTGCGATTACAGACTCCCAGAACGCTCGGATTGATTCCTTACCACACGTTTCACCAGCCATTGGCGCAATGACACAACCATCGTCGGTGTAATCGTTGACCAGGGAATCAACGTCACCGGCCATCAGGGCTTTCGCGAATGCTTTGTTCGCCGCATCAAGTTCTTCGAGCGCGGAATCGGCGTTCGATACAGGTGCGAAAAGAATGCCGAGCAAAATCGTGATGATTGCCGTGAATTTAGACATAATCTGTGTGTCCTCTGCTGTGAGTTAATAAAGCCGCCTAACAGCTAGAAATAGAGATTAAGTCTCTTGAAAAACGGTGTCTGGATTTTCATAGTTGCGTCCATTTCGAGCAATGAGCGGCCGGTCCCCCCTGAGCATAGCTGAGCCGACAGATGTCGGCAACGCGGCGTTAGCTGCCAAGGGGTGTATCCGGGGCTGATGCCTCTTCTAATCCCGAAAGGAGTCATCCAGGTCGATCTGGGCAGCCGCCCGGCTTGTCTGAAAGGTGCCAAGAGGAGGCATATCGAAAATCACTTGAAGGTATACAGATCGTAGCCGACAACCCAGTTCACAAGGTCAGCTTCACCAACATTTATACACTGAATTCTATTTAGCC
>JAOUDU010000117.1 GCA_029859085.1 Gammaproteobacteria bacterium
CACCCCAAAGTGTTAACCGTATTCGCCGTGAACATAATGGTTATCGCTATAGTGGTGATCATTCACTACGAATTCATGTTCCGCTTTACCCTGCTGATGCCGCACATGCAGATTCGGCACCGGTTCCGTATCGTGTTCGGGGTGTTCGGCGCCCTGACCGCCCATGCTGTGGAAGTCTGGATATTCGCCCTGTCATACTACTGGATGCACCACGCGAAGGGCTGGGGCTATTTCGAGGGAAACTTTGAAGGCACCATTTTTGACTGCGCGTACTTTTCCTTCACCACCTATACCACGCTGGGCTTCGGCGATGTGGTACCCCGCGGTGCATTGAGGTACCTGACCGGGCTGGAATCCCTGACGGGCCTGGTAATGATCACCTGGACCGCCTCATTCCTCTACCTGGAAATGACGCGCTACTGGGACAAGGACTGAGCCAGTGAAAGAACGCGAAGCCTGTTCGTGCGCGGGCGCCAGGGACAGGACACTACTGCGGGGGCAACCATGAGGGCGGCCTGGCTGGGGGTTTTCTTCCTCACTCTCGCCTGGTCCGCGATACACCCCCGGGACTATCCCACCTGGGTGCTGGAAGTGGCGCCCGCGGTGATTGGGCTGGCTATCCTGGCCTTCACCTATAACAGCTTTCGCCTGACACCGCTGCTGTACGGCCTGATCCTGGCGCACTGCGTCGTATTGATGGTGGGCGGGCACTACACCTATGCCCAGGTGCCCCTGTTTGACTACCTCAAGCCGGTATTCGGCTGGGAGCGCAACAACTACGACAAGCTGGGCCATTTCATGCAGGGCTTCGTACCCGCGATAATCGCCAGGGAAATCCTGGTCCGCAAGGCGGTAGTCGCATCGGCCGGCTGGCGCAACCTGTTCATCGTCAGCATCTGCCTGGCTTTCTCCGCGTTCTATGAATTGATCGAATGGTGGGTAGCGCTTGCCACGGGCACCGGGGCCGAGGCCTTCCTGGGAACCCAGGGCTATATCTGGGATACCCAGTCTGATATGGCCTGGGCATTATCTGGTGCCATCGCGGGCCTGGTCATCCTCTCCGGGCTGCACGACCGGCAGCTGGCCAGGTTACGGCCCGGCTAGGCGACGCGGACTGAGCCGGGCGATGCCGGATCGCGCGCGACCACCTCGCCAATGATCTGCGCCCGCGGGTAAGCGCTCCCCCGCAGGGCATCCAGCAGCCCCGGCGCCCGCGCGGCAGCGACACCGATCAGCAGCCCGCCGCTGGTCTGGGGATCAAACAGAACCTGCAGCAGGTCATCATCCACCGCGCCATCGAATCCCAGCCGGGCGCCGGCCGCCGCATTGGACCCGTGCATGGTGCTGCGAATACCGCTGCGCAGGTGAGCCAGCGCGCCGTCCAGAACCGGCAGCTGTGCCAGCCGCAGGGTGGCGGCGCCGTCCTCCCCCAGCATTTCGAGCAGGTGCCCGAGCAGGCCGAAGCCGGTGACATCGGTGCAGGCACTGGCATTGTGAGCGAGCGCTGACTCCGCCGCCAGCCGGTTGCTGACAAGCATCGAGTCGATAGCGGCGGCAATATCCCGGCCGTCGGCCGCCAGCTGCATATGGGCGGCGAACAGCACGCCGGTGCCCAGCGGCTTGGCCAGCACCAGCTGGTCGCCCACCGCCAGGCCCCGCTTGCCGAGCAGGCGACCGTCCCCCGCGATGGCCGTCCCGTTCACTACGAAACCGACGTTGAGCTCCGGTCCCTGCATGCTGTGCCCGCCGGCCAGCAGGCAGTCGGCACCGGCAAACTCGTGCAGGGCGCCCGCCAGCAATTGTTTCAGTTCCCGCTGCAGGATATCCGCCCCGGCGAAGGGCAGGGTGATGGCGGCCAGGGCCGATAGCGGCCGTGCGCCGCTGGCATAGAGATCGCTGAGGGCGTGGTTGGCGGCGATGCGGCCCATCAGCCAGGGGTCGGCGACCAGCTGCCGCAGCATGTCCAGGCTCTGCACGATCGCGGCGGCGCCACTGCCGGGTATCGGCGCGGTGTCGCCGGCGCCGCCCGGCGGGGAGCAGTGGCGGGGGAATTCCCGCGCCAGTTCCGCCAGCGCCCGCGCCAGCGGGTCGGCGCCCACCTTGGCGCCACAGCCGCCGCAGGGTTGTTGCGGCGAGGCGGCGGCCAGTTCCGGCAGGCTGCCCCAATGACCCCGCGGCATGCTCGCGGGCAGTTGTTCAAAGCGGGCCATGAACTTGCGGTCGATCGAATCTTTCCAGCGCCAGACCCAGCGGCCCGTGGCGCTGAAGGGCCCCCTGTCCGCGCTCGCCAGCCGGTCGCCCAGCGAGACCAGCGACAGGAAGCGCTGCTGGGGCCGGTGCTGCCTCAGGGTTTTGCCGAGCAGGGCCGCGCCCAGGTTGTGGGCCAGTACCGGTCCCTGGCGCACCGCGTAGACACCCGCCTTGGGGCGGGGGTGATTGACCTGGGTGGCGATATCGCCGGCGCCGAATACCCGCTCGTCGGCCACCGAGTGCAATGCGTCCGTGACCTCGAGAAAGCCGCGCTCATCGACCGGCAGGCCGCTGGCCGCAACCCAGGGCGCCGCTGCCGCGCCGGTACACCAGAACAGCTCATCGAAAGGTGCCTGCCGGCCATCAGCCAGCTGCAGCCGGCCCGCCTCCACCCGCTCGACCCGGGCATCCAGTGCCACCGCGACACCGTGGCGGGCCAGCGCAGCCATCACTCCCCTGCGGGCACCGGTGTTGTAGCCCTGCAGGATCGCGGGCGCGCCGCACCAGAGCTCCAGGTCCACTGGCTGCCGGGCCAGCCGGTGGGCCATGGCCAGCGCCAGCTCCACGCTGCCGGCACCGCCGCCCACTACCGCAATGCGCTGTCGTGTGCCGGGCGGCAGCGCGCCGAGGCGCTGCAACAGGTGCTGCCAGCGCTGCCACAGGCCTGCCACCGGCTTCACCGGTACCGCGTGTTCCCTGGCCCCGGGCACCGAATCCAGTTCGGGCTGGGAGCCGATATCGATGCTGGCCAGGTCGTACCCGACATCCGGCCGTCCGGCGAGGGACAGGCGCCGCGCCACGGGATCCAGCGCGGTCACTTCCCCGGCGATAAAGCGCACCCCGGCCCACTGGCACAGGCGGGCCAGGTCGATGTGGGTCTGCTCGAATGTGTAGTGGCCGGCCACCAGCCCCGGCAACATGCCCGAGTAGGGCGTGTGGCTGGACGGCGACACCAGGGTGATACGCAGGCCCGCTACCGGGCGCATGGCGAGCATGCGCAGCACCAGCGCATGGCTGTGGCCACCGCCCACCAGCACCAGGTCCCTGCTTATCGCGGCCCCGGCGAGCACGGTTCAGCCGGCCCCCGCCGCCCAGTCGATCACGGCATCCCGGCTGCCCCGGAACAACACCTCGCCCTCGCGCTGGGCCAGCTGGTATTCGTACATCGGGTCGTAGTACTGCTCCAGCAGGGTCGCGATCCACTCCCGGTGCAGGGCGAGGTCCCCGCTGCCGCCCTGCGCCGCGAAAGCGGCGGTCATGGTGTCGCTAACCTGCTGGTAGCGCTCACCCCCCAGGCGTTTGCGGATCCGCCCCAGGTCCTGCTGCAACTTCTGGCCGTGCAGGGCGGGGCCCTGCTCGCCATAAAGGGCCTGGAAGCGCCGGCCGAGATCCAGCACGTAGTCCTCGACTATCACGTCCACCCGCTCCGACACGCTCTGCTCCACCACCACCACGGGGCTGCCCGCCATCCGCTCGCGCAGCGATTCGGGCAGGTACAGGCGGCCGATCAGGCGGCCCTCGTCCTCGAGGAAAACCCGTGCCTGCTTCCCCGCCAGCAGCTTGAGCAGCGCGATACTGAGGGCGTTCTCGAAATCGATCTGGCTGGGCTGGGGCTCCGGCAGCTGGCCGAAGGTGGAGCCCCGGTGGTTGGCCAGGCCCTCGAGGTCCACGCTGCGCGCCAGGGCGCTGATCACCCGGGTCTTGCCGGTACCGGTCTTGCCGCTGACCAGGATAATGTCGGCCCGGGCCAGCGAGCGCTCCAACTCCTCCAGCAGGAAGCGGCGCATGGCCTTGTAGCCGCCCTGCACCAGCGGGTAGTCGATACCCTCGTCCCGCAGCCACTGGCGCACCGTCTGCGAGCGCAGGCCGCCGCGGAAACAGTAGAGGTAACCGTCGGGATGCCTGCGGGCGAACTCGGACCAGCGGGCCAGGCGCTCGGCCTTCAATTCCCCCGCCACCAGCTGGTGGCCGAGTTCGATCGCCGCGTCCTGGCCATGCTGCTTGTAACAGATGCCGACCCGGGCCCGCTCCTCGTCGGTCATCAACGGCAGGCTGTGGGCACTGGGAAAGGCGCCGTGCATGAATTCCGCCGGGGCACGCATGTCCATCATCGGCGCGTCCGTGAGAAACAGCTCCCGGTAGTTGGCGGTATCGGGGCGCGTGGGCATGGCGACCTGTTACTCGGCCTCGCCGCCGAACAGCGTGAGGATACGCTCCTGCAGGCTGCCGATGGCGTCCGCCATCAGCGCAAAATCCGCATCCAGGCGCGCCGCTTCGTCGTCCTCGGCGATGTCCTCGTTTTCCTTCACCAGCTCATCCGCGAATTTCAGGCGCCGCAGGCACAGGTCCTCAGCCAGCACCAGCTGCAGCCGCTCGTCCCAACCCAGGGACAGGCGGGCCACCTGCTTGCCCGCGTGCAAATGAGTTTCCACCTCCTCGCTGAGCAAATCAACGCCGCGGCAGCGCACCACGCCGCCCTCCTCGCCGGGTTCGCGCAATTCACACTCGTCCCCCAGCTCGAAGTCCCTGGGCAGGTTGCGATGCAACAGCCAGCCGGTCATCACCGCTACCGGGGCGCTGTTCACCTGGGGCAGCAATACCGGGAAACTGCCAATACATTCCCGCAGCAGGTTGAGCAGTTCCTCCGCCCGGTTGGCGCTGGCCGCATCGACAAATATCCAGTTGGCCCGGGTGTCGATATAGGCGTGAATACTGGAGGAGCGACTGAAGGCCCGCGGCAGGCAGTCCTGGACGATCTCATCCTTGAGGTTGAGGCGCTCCTTGCGGTACACCTTGCGCCCCTGGCCCGCCTCGATGTCCGCCACCTTTTCCTCGAGCAGCTCCCGCACCACCGTGGAGGGCAGCAGCTTTTCCTCGCGCTTGAGCTTCAGCAGCATGCGGCCGGCGGCGGCGTGCACCAGCTCGCCGCCGTCGCCTCCCAGGGGCGGCACCCAGCCCAGGGACAGGGCCTGGGATTTGGCGCAGGGCTCAAAGCCGTGCTGGGCCAACTGCCCGGCCAGCTGTTCCGGTGCGAGGGTAAAGGGACTGGTAAGGCGGTAAGCCCGGATATTCTTGAACCACATAAGCTGCTACTGACTCCGGCAAAGGGCGGGGATTGTACCCCACTGGCGCCCCGGTGCCACCCGCTCACCGCCGCCGCAGCCGCAGCGCGTTGCCCACCACCGACAGGGAGCTCATGCTCATGGCCACCGCGGCGATCATCGGCGACAGCAGCAGGCCGGTGAAGGGGTAAAGCACGCCGGCGGCAATGGGCACCCCCAGGCCGTTGTAGAGGAAGGCGAACAGCAGGTTCTGGCGCATATTGCGCACCGTGGCCACCGATACCTGGCGGGCTGCCGCAATGCCCCTCAAATCGCCTTTCACCAGGGTCAACTGGGCAGTGCTCATGGCCACATCGGTACCCGTGCCCATGGCGATACCGACATCGGCCCGGGCCAGGGCGGGTGCGTCATTGATGCCATCCCCCGCCATTGCGACCCGGTGCCCGCGGGCCTGCAGGGCGGCAACCAGGTCGTCCTTGCCCCGGGGGCGCACTTCGCCGTGGACCTCCTCTATGCCCAGCTCCGCCGCCACCGCTTTGGCGGTGGCGAGGGCGTCCCCGGTGGCCATCACGATACGCAGGCCACTGTCGCGCAGGGTGGCAATAGCTTCACGACTGGAGGCTTTTACCGGGTCCGCCACCGCCAGCAGGCCGGCGAGGGCCCCGTCCACCGCCAGGTACATGACGCTGGCGCCGCGGGTGCGCAGGCTTTCCGCCTGCGTCGCCATGCCGCGCCAGTTCACTCCCTGCTCGTCCATTAATGCAGTGTTCCCCAGGGCCACGGCAGCGCCCTCCACCTCGCCCCGAACCCCGACGCCCGAGGCCGACTCGAAGCCCTCGGCTTTTGCCAGGGATAATGCGCGCCGGTTGGCCTCGGCGACGATGGCCCGCGCCAGCGGGTGCTCGCTGCCCTGGTCGAGGCTGGCGGCGATGCGCAACACCTCGTCACCGGTAAACTCCCCCGCAGCCGTGACTGCGTGAAAGGCCGGCCGGCCCTCGGTCAGGGTGCCGGTCTTGTCGACGATAAGGGTATCCACTTCCCGCAGGTGCTCGATGGCGGCGGCATCCCGGAACAGGATGCCCTGGGCGGCGGCGTTGCCGGTGGCCACCATGACCGACATCGGCGTGGCCAGGCCCAGCGCGCAGGGACAGGCGATGATCAGCACCGAAACCGCGTTGATCAGGCCGAAGGCCCAGCTCGGCTGGGGACCGAACAGGCCCCACAGTACAAAGGTCAGCACCGCGGCGGAGATGACGACCGCCACGAAATACCCCGCCACCCGGTCCGCCATACGCTGCATAGGCGCCTTCGAGCGCTGGGCATTGGCCACCATCTGTACGATCTGGGCCAGTACCGTCGCCGAGCCCACTTTTTCCGCCCGCATCACCATTGCGCCACTGGTATTGAGTGATGCGCCGATCAGCGAATCCCCGGGGGTTTTGCTCACCGGCATCGGCTCACCGGTGAGCATGGATTCATCCACCGCGCTGCCGCCTTCGAGCACGACACCGTCCACCGGCACCTTTTCTCCCGGGCGGACGCGCAGCCGGTCACCGGGATGGACGTGGGCCAGCGGAATATCCTCCTCGGTGCCGTCATCGCGGATGCGCCGGGCATTGCTGGGCGCCAGGCCCAGCAGCGCCCGGATAGCGGCGCCGGTTTCGGAGCGGGCTTTGAGCTCCAGGATCTGGCCCAGCAGGGTGAGGGATATGATCACCGCCGAGGCCTCGAAGTACACCGCCACCTGGCCGCCCATCCGGAAGGAGTCGGGAAAGCTGCCGGGCGCCGCGGTGGCGACCACGCTGTAAATCCAGGCGGCGCCGGTGCCGGTGCCGATCAGCGTCCACATGTTGGGCTGGCGCGTGAGCAGCGACTGCCACCAGCGCTGGAAGAATGGCGCCCCCGCCCAAAACACCACCGGTGTCGCCAGCGCCAGCTCGACCCAGGGCCGCGCCGCGCCCAGCAGGCTGTCAAAAGCGCCGCCGGACATGGCGATGGCGAACACCAGAGCGGTCAGCGGCAGGGTCCACCAGAAGCGGCGGCGGAAGTCGTCCAGCTCCGGGTTGTCCTGCTCCTCCAGCGAGGGCATGACCGGCTCCAGCGCCATACCGCATTTCGGACAGGTGCCGGGCCCCAGCTGCAGCACCTCCGGGTGCATCGGGCAGCTGTACTCCACGTCCGCCCGGGCGGGGTCCGGCGGCGCCGCCGGGGACGGACCCGGATGCAGGTATTTATCGGGATCGGCTGCAAATTTCGTGCGGCATCCCGCGCAGCAGAAGAAATAAGTCTGGCCGTCAAACTCGTGCCGATGCTTTGACTCAG
>JAOUDU010000118.1 GCA_029859085.1 Gammaproteobacteria bacterium
CGGCCATGTTGCGGCCGTGGGTGGTCGTTTTGGAGCGATAATCTGGCATGGTTAGCTACCGTGTGCGGGGCCGGCTTTCGCAGGTTACCCATGAGCAAAAAATAGGGAGGAAAGGATAGCAAAAAACGCGGGGGTTTAACCCGCAATATTTTCCCCGACGCGGTAACGGGATATAACCTTTCAGCAGGCCGTTCGCTCGGCTGATTACCCGAAAATCCAGGTATGCGAGATACCCTCTTCCTTTCTGTTCCAGCCAACGGCTCCGACCGGGAAAGCTTTTTCGCTGGCTTCCCCGATACTCGCCATCAAAAAAGCTTTCCCGGCCGGAGCCTTGATCCCGGCATTTAGCCGTGACATTGGTCTGGTTGATAGCCGAAACGAGGGTTTGGGTGGCAGGGGTGCAATTCGTCAGCGAGTATCGGGGAAGCGGGCGAATTGCACCCCTGCCGGCCGAGCCCGCTAGCCTCACTTACGATCAATATCGCGGACCCTGCCGTGAACAAGCTGGCGGGTTTGCTCGCCTACAGCGCCTTGAAGAACACCTTGGAATTGCGCTGCAGGTTGTACAGGGCCTGCTTCCGGTTGGGGAGTGCGTCGCGGGATCTCTCCACAAAACCCTGCTCGATAAACCAGTGGGCGGTCTGCGTCGTGAGCACGAATACCCGGTCCAGGCCCTGCCGCCTGGCCTCCTGTTCCAGTTCGATGAGCAGGCGCTGGCCGCGCCGGCCGCCGCGGTAATCGGGGTGGGAGACGATGCAGGCGATTTCCCCGCAACCCTCCTCGGCGAACGGGTACAGCGCGGCGCAGGCGATGATGCGACGGTCGCGCTCGAGCAGGCGGAACTGCCGGATCTCCGTCTCCAGCAGCTCGCGGGAGCGCTTCACCAGCACGCCCTGCTGTTCCAGCGGCTGGATCAGTTCGAGGATACCGCCGACGTCATCGATATTGGCCTCCCGGGCCTGTTCGTAATTGTCGTTGGCAACCAGGGTGCCGCTGCCATCGTGGGTGAACAGCTCCTCGAGCAGGGCGCAGTCGTTGTTGTAGCTGATGATATGGCTGCGCTGCACCCCCGCCAGGCAGGCGCTGCGGGCAGCGTGCAGCAGGGAGGCCTGGTCGGGGTCGGAAATTTCCAGGCGGCCGACATCGCCGACCGTACACTGCCGGATGAGGTTGCCGGCGGCGTCACATACTCCCTCCGCTCCGCCGAACATGATGAGCTTGTCGGCGCCGATGGCCGACGCGCATTGCACCGCGATGTCCTCCAGGCCGAGGCTGAAGATTTCACCGGTGGGGGAGTAGCCCAGCGGCGAGAGCAGGACGATGGAACCCTCCGCCAGCTGGCGGCGGATTCCGGTGACGTCGATCCTGCGCACCTTGCCGGTATGATGGAAATCGACGCCGTCCACCACCCCGATCGGCCGCGCGGTAACAAAATTGCCGGAACATACGCGGATTTGCGATCCCTGCATCGGTGAATTCGGCAGGCCCATGGATAACAGGGCCTCGATCTGGGCCCGCAGGGAGCCGGCCGCATCCTTCACATGTTCCAGTGCGGCGTTATCGGTGATCCGCATGCCGTCGTGGAAGGCGGTCTCCAGCCCCGCCCGCTCCAGGCGCTGGGCAATCTGCGGTCGCGAACCGTGAATCAGCACCAGCCGCACGCCCAGGCTGTTGAGCAGCGCGATATCGTGGAAGATGACCGCGAAGTTGTCGTGCAGCGCAACCTCGCCCCCCAGCATCAGCACAAAGGTCTTGCCCCGGTGCGCGTTGATGTAGGGAGCGGTGTTCCTCAACCAGCGAATATTGGCCCGGCCCGGCGTTGTCACGATATCTTCCAAGTTATTGATTAATAGTAAGTTATTAATGGTCAGTCGCTAAGGGTACCGAAAGCCGGCCGGAATACCTAATGGCAATAATGCACAGGCCCGGTCAGGCGCCCTGGAGGCAGTAGTGGCGAATGCACTGCTGCAGCAGCGCGATACAGGGCTGGATCTGGTCCAGTTCCAGGTATTCGTCGGGCTGGTGCGCCCGGTCGATGGAGCCGGGACCCATGACGATGGTTTCCATTCCCAGCGCCTGCAGGAACGGCGCCTCGGTGGCGAAGGCCACCGCCTCGGCCCGGTGACCCGTGAGGCGCTCGGCCAGGCGTACCAGCTCACTGTCGGCCGCCTGCTCGAAGGGCGCGATATCCTTGACCAGGGAGCGCAGTTCGATGTCCAGCGCGCGTTGCTGCGCAATCGCGGCCAGGCGCCCGGCGATTTCCTCGCGCACCGCCTGGTTGTCGCCGCCGGGTGTCATGCGCAGGTCGAAATGCAACTCGGCCCGGCCGCAGATGCGGTTGGGGCTGTCGCCGCCGTGAACGCAGCCCAGGTTGAGGGTGGGCGAGGCCACCGCGAAGAAGTCATTGTGAAAGCGCTCGCGCAGCTGTGACCGGTAGCTCATCAGGTCGCCCATCACCGCGTGCATGCCTTCCAGTGCGCTGTTGCCGAGTTCCGGGTTGGAGGAGTGGCCCGCCCGCCCGGTAATCCTCACCGCCTCCATCATGATGCCCTTGTGCATGCGCACCGGCACCAGGGAGGTGGGCTCGCCAATGATGGCCGCCCGGGCCCTGGGCCATCCCGCCGCCACCAGCGCGCGGGCGCCATTCATCGAACTCTCCTCGTCGGCGGTGGCCAGCAGGATCAGTGGCTGCTTCAGGGGGGTGTCGCGGAAGGCCTGCGCCGCGGCGATGGCCAGCGGGAAAAAGCCTTTCATGTCGGTGCTGCCCAGGCCGTAGAGCCGGTGGTCGCGCTCGCTCAAGCCCAGGGGGTCGCTCTGCCAGCGGCCCTCGTCGAAGGGCACGGTGTCGGTGTGGCCCGCCAGCACCAGGCCTCCCGGGCCGCTGCCCAATGTCGCCACCAGGTTCGCCTTGCTGCCATCGGCGGTCACCGCCTGTATCTCGGTGCGAAAGCCCAGGTCTTCGAGCCAGCCCGCCAGCAGGTCGATCACCGCGCGGTTGCCCTGGTCCCAGCGCGGATCGGTGGAGCTGACAGAGGGTGTTGCTACCAACTGCCGCAGTTGCCTGATGATAGAGCTGCTGGAATGGGGCATCGGGCTCCTAGAAAGCGAAAATAACCTTGAATGTGAAGAAGAATATCACCGCCAGTGCGGCCCCGGCGGGCAGGGTAATCAACCAGGACATGAAAATAGAGCCGATGACGCGGGCGTTCAGGGCGGCGATACCGCGGGCGAAGCCCACTCCCAGCACCGCCCCCACCAGGGTGTGGGTGGTGGAGATAGGCAGGCCGGTGGCGGACGCGATCACGACTGTTCCGGCCGCCCCGAGCTCGGCGGCAAAACCCCGGCTGGGGGTGAGCTCGGTGATCTTGCGACCCACCGTGGCAATCACTTTCCAGCCATAGGTGGCCAGGCCCACCACTATGCCTAACGCCCCCACCATCAGGATCCACCCGGGCATCGCGGATTGTGCGGAGATGACGCCGCCGGACTGTATCGTACTGGCCACCGCAGCCAGCGGCCCCACCGCGTTGGCCACGTCGTTGGAGCCGTGGGCAAAGGCCATGGAGCAGGCCGTAAACACCATCAGCACGGCAAACACCCGTTCCACGCTGTAGAACCGGTTCTGCTCATTGTGTACTTCCTTGATCCGCCGCATCAGCAGGGCGCCAAACCCCGCCACGAGCAGGCCGATCAGTGCCGATGCCAGCGCGGCGTTGGCGAACTCGCCGCCCAATCCCATATCCAGTTTCACCCCGACGTTTTTCAGTCCCTTGAGCAGGGTGACCATGGCAATCATGAAGCCCACCAGCCACATGTACACAGGGATAATGCGCTTGGCCCGGTGGAAGGGGTCGTCCGTATCCAGGATCAGGTACTTCACGCTCATGAACAGGCTGTAGGAGACAATGCCGGCAATCACCGGTGACACCACCCAGCTCGCCGCAATACCACCCACCTTCTCCCAGTGGATGGCGTCGACCGAGATTCCAACCGCGGCGAAGCCGACGATGGCGCCGACGATGGAGTGGGTGGTGGAAACAGGCCAGCCCTGCAAGCTGGCGATCATCAGCCAGGTGGCCGCCGCCAGCAGCGCCGACAGCATACCGTACACCATCAGTTCGGGATGACCCGCCATCACCTCCGGGTCGATGATGCCCTGGCGGATTGTCGAGGTCACCTCCCCTCCGGCCAGGTAGGCGCCGAGGAATTCAAATACCATGGCGATACAGATCGCCTGGGTGATGGTCAGGGCGCGGGAGCCCACCGATGTGCCCATCGCGTTGGCCACATCATTGGCGCCGATACCCCAGGCCATGAAAAAGCCGAACAGGCAGGCCAGGGCCAGGAACAGTGTCCCGTGCTGGGCGATAACTTCCATGACTTGTTTCCTATTTGGCCATCAGCACCTGCAGGCGGTCGCCCACGGCTTCGGCTTCGTCTGCCACATTACCCAGCAGCGACAGTATCTGATAGTAGAAGATCACGTCTACAGGAGGCAGTTCGCTCTCTATCCGGAATAACTGGGCCCGCAGCCCGGCGGCCATTTTGTCAGTGCGCCGCTCCATTTTGTCGAGCTCCTTCAACATGGCTTCCACCCGCTTGACCTCGCGTCCGCTGAAGCCCACTTCCAGCAGCTCGTCCAGCTCCTGGATGGCCAGCAGGGCCTGGCCTGCGGTCGCGGCGCAGGCCTCGGCAAACGCCAGCACGCTGTCCTGCATGGACTCGGGGAAGCACATATTGCGGCCCATGATGATAACTGCCACATCCCGCGCAGTGTTGGCCACGTTGTCCTGCATACTCACCAGGCTGAGAAGGTCGGACCGCGGCACCGGAAGAAACAGGCTCTTGGGCAGGTGGCGGCGCACGGAGCGCTTGAGCTTGTCCGCGTCCCGCTCGGTCCGCTCGATTTCCTTGTGGACCGCTCCCGCCGTGTCCCAGTCCCCGGCAGTGGTGGCACGGATCAGGTCGGGCAGCAGCTGGACTGCCTGGTTGGCGATCTGCATATGCTCCTGGATGGGACCGATCGGAGACCGGCCGAACAGCTTACCGAGGATATTTGAGCCTGTCATTGTCCGCCTCCATCGATGGTGCTTGCTTGCCAACGCCAGTTTATGGACAAAACCGCCGGTTGTCATAAAGTTGTCGCGATTGTTCCACTTTGAGAGCTGCGCGGTACTGACTGAAATCAAAATGGAGACGCGCCGGTGGTGTGATAGCATGATTCAATCCGGCTATTCACCCATGAGCTCAACTATGGCAACCAACTTCGGCGAGCAATTGATGGAACACCGCCTCGACCTGATCACCCTGGCCCGGGAACTGAATGCCGCGGGCCGACTGTCTGCGGCGGATACGGCCAGGGTGGTGAAAACACCGATGGTCAGGGTGCATCCCCTGGTGTTCCTGGCAGAGCAAAAACTGGCCGATGCCGGACACCCGGGGATGACCCTCGACATGGACCGCCTGCTGGCGTGGCTGGGCGCGAAAGTAGGCCAGCCGGTCTACGAGATCGACCCGCTGAAGATCAACGTCACCGCTGTCGCCGAAGTGATGTCCCGGGCCTTCGCCGAGCGCCACCGGATACTGGCGGTGGAAGTGACCGACAAAGAGGTGGTAATTGCCAGCGCCGAGCCCTACCTCACGGCCTGGGAGAGCAACCTCGAGCACGTATTGCGCAAACGCGTGCGCCGGGTGCTGACCGATCCGCGGTTGATCGCCCGCCACACCGCCGAGTTTTACACCATGGCGGGTTCCGTGAATCGCGCCCGCGGCGCCGACAGGGCCGACGGCGGCGTCGGGGTGACCAATCTCGAGCAGATGCTGGAACTGGGCTCGATGAAAGAGCCGGACGCCAATGACCAGCACATCGTCAACATCGTGGACTGGCTGTTGCAGTACGCTTTTGAGCAGCGGGCCAGCGATATCCATATCGAACCGCGGCGGGATGTGGGCAAGGTCAGGTTCCGCATAGACGGGGTGTTGCACAGCGTCTACGAATTGCCGCAGCAGGTCTGCGCGGCGGTGACCAGCCGTATCAAGATCCTCGGTCGCATGGATGTGGCGGAAAAGCGCCGGCCCCAGGATGGGCGCCTCAAAACCCGCACGCCCGAGGGCAACGAGGTGGAGTTGCGCCTGGCCACCCTGCCCACTGCTTTCGGCGAGAAGCTGGTGATGCGCATTTTTGACCCGGACGTGTTGCAGAAAACCTTCGAGCAACTCGGCCTGGCGGATGAGGACCTGGCGCGCTGGCACCGCATGACGGGACAGGGCAACGGTATCGTGCTGGTGACGGGACCCACCGGCTCGGGCAAGACCACTACCCTGTACTCCACCCTGCGCCAGCTGGCCACCGCGGAGGTCAATGTCTGCACCATCGAGGACCCGATCGAAATGGTCGAGGGTGCGTTCAACCAGATGCAGGTGAACCATTCGATCAACCTGGATTTTTCCTCCGGCGTGCGCGCCCTGATGCGGCAGGACCCGGATATCATCATGGTGGGGGAGATCCGCGACCTGGAAACCGCCAACATGGCGGTCCAGGCGGCGCTGACGGGTCACCTGGTACTCTCCACCCTGCATACCAATGATTCACCCTCGTCCATCTCGCGCCTGCTGGAGCTTGGCGTGCCGGCCTACCTGATCAAGGCGACCGTCCGCGGCGTCATGTCGCAGCGCCTGGTGCGGATGCTGTGCCCGAGCTGCAAAACCTTCACAGCGCTCGACCCGGAGGCCTGGCGCGAGCTCACCCAGCCCTGGCAGATGGAGCCGCCGCGGCAGGTGGCGCGACCGGTGGGTTGCAAACTCTGTCGCAACACGGGTTACATGGGGCGCCAAGGTATCTACGAAGTCCTGGTGAACAGCCCGGCGGTGCAGCCCCACATTACACAGCAGCTGGAAACCTCGAAAATCCGGGAGGTCGCGATGGCGGAGGGCATGCATACCCTGCGCCTGAGCGGCGCCAGCCGGGTGGCCCGGGGCGAGACAACTATCGAAGAGGTGATGCGGGTCGCGCCCCTGCTGGACGCCTGAGCATCGCCCGCCCCGCTTGCCATGCAGCCTGACCTGACCTCATTGCCTCCCACCCTGGCCGAAGCCGCCCGGGCCGCCTGGCAGCATATCCTTGAGCGCGCGCCGGCGCCGCTGGCCGCGCAGCTCGAGACCGCGGCGGCGGCTTCACCCACGGCGGCCCAGTTGCCGCGTGTGCTGGCCTGCAGCCCCTTCGTCGCCGACCTTTGCCGGCGCCAGCCCGCCCTGTTGCTGGAGCTGATGGGCAGTGGCCAGTTGCACAAGTCCCTGCAAGAATCGGTGTTTCGCAGCGACTTGCAGCGGCGGCTCGAGGCCGGGGATACCGAGACGGGAGTTGTGCTGCGGCGCTATCGCCAGTGGCATATGCTGCGGATCATCTGGCGTGACTTCTGCCGTCTGGCGGACACCCGCGAAACCGTGCGCGATACCTCGCTGCTGGCGGAGGCCTGCATTGGCGCTGCGCTTGAAACCAGCCAGGCGGCCCTGGAGGCGAGGTTTGGAGTGCCCCGTGGCCGCCACGGCGGCCAGCGCCAGCAGCTGATC
>JAOUDU010000119.1 GCA_029859085.1 Gammaproteobacteria bacterium
GCTCGGCGATGGCGAAACCGGCGCCGCCATCGTGCGCGGCGGCGTGGACAAGGTGTCCTTCACCGGCAGCGTGGCCACCGGGCGCAAGGTGGCCGAAGCCTGCGCCAGCCAGCTGATCCCCTGCACCCTGGAACTGGGCGGCAATGACGCGATGATTGTCTGTGCCGACGCGGACCTGGACCGGGCCGCCGACGGCGCCTGGCTGGGCTCCTGCATGAACACCGGGCACTACTGCTGCGGCACCGAGCGGATCTACGTGGTGGCCGCGGTCTACGACGAATTCCTGCGCCTCGTGATGGAAAAGGGCATGGGGCTGCGCCAGGGCCAGCAGTACGGCTGGGAGGAGGAAATCGGGGCAGTTTTCTGGGATCGGCAGATGGCCATCATCGAGGCCCACGTGGAGGACGCCAGGGCCAAGGGTGCCAACATCCTGATGGGGGGGCAGCGCAACCCCGACCTGCCCGGGCTGTATTACGAACCCACCGTTATCACCGACGTGGACAACAGCATGGACATCATGGTCCACGAAACCTTCGGTCCCGTCCTGTGCATCCAGAAAGTCGCCAGTGAAGAGGAGGCCATAGCGCTGGCCAACGATTCGGAGTTCGGCCTGAATGGCAATGTATGGACACAGGACAAGGAAAAGGGCTACCGCCTGGCGGCAGCCATCGATACCGGCAGCTGCAGCGTCAACGACATGGCGGTGAGCTACGGCATACCGGCCGCCCCCTTCGGCGGGCGCAAGAATTCGGGGCTGGGCCAGGTCAACGGGAAAAAGGGCCTGCGCGGCTACACCCATGAAATGCCCATCGTCATCGACCGCTTCGGCGGCAAGATGCAGAACGCCTATCCCTACAGTGCGAAAAGCGCCGAGGGGATGAAAAAACTGATGGCCTTTCTCTGGCTCAAAACGCCGATCGGACGCTGGATGAGCTAGAGCAATACGAGGTTGTCGCGGTGGATCAACTCCTCATCCCGCAGGTAGCCCAACACGCCCTCGATGTCCCGTGACGGCCGGCCCATGATGCGCCGGGTTTCATCGGCATTGTAGTTCACCAGGCCCCGGGCGATCTCCCGGCCACGGCTGTCACGGCAGGACACCATCTCACCGAGGGTGAAATTGCCCTGCACGGCCCGCACCCCGACCGCGAGCAGGCTGCGGCCGGACTCGCGCAGCACCCGTACCGCGCCCTCGTCCAGCTCCAGGCTGCCCTGCACCTGCACCATCCCGGCGAGCCACTGCTTGCGGGCGTTCTCGGGCTGTTTGCCGGTGCGGAACCAGGTGCCGACATTGTCTCCGGCGGTCACCCGGGCGACGATATTCTCCACCCGCCCGGAGGCGATGATGGTCTCCGTGCCGGAGCGGGCCGCCAGCCGGGCCGCCCGCAGCTTGGTGACCATGCCGCCGCGACCGAGGACGCCGCCCTCCCCGGCCATATCATCCAGCTGGGGGTCGTGTACGTCACAGCTTTCCAGCAGCTCGGCGGCAGGATTCAGGCGGGGATCCTCCCGGTACATGCCGTGCTGGTCCGTCAGCAGCAGCAGGGCATCGGCGTCGATCAGGTTGGCCACCAGCGCCGCGAGGGTGTCGTTATCGCCGAAGCGGATTTCCTCGGTGACTACCGTGTCGTTTTCGTTCACCACCGGCACCACCCCCAGCTCCAGCAGGGTGTTGAGGGTACCCCGGGCGTTGAGGTAGCGATCCCTGGCGGTGACATCGTCGTGCACCAGCAGGATCTGCGCGGTGGCGATACCGTGCTGCCGGAACGCGTTCTCGTAATGCTGCACCAGGATCGACTGGCCGACCGCCGCCGCCGCCTGCAGCTTATGCAGCAGGTGGGGGCGGGAGGTCCAGCCCAGCCGGACGATACCCGCGGCAACCGCGCCGCTGGACACCAGTACCACCTCACAGCCGCGCGCGCGCAGCTGCACCAGCTGCTCCACCAGCACCGCGATAATCCCGGCATCGAGGCCGCGACCATCGTCGGTCAGCAGCGCGCTGCCGACCTTGACGACCCAGCGCCGGGCCCCGGCAATTTCACTGCGATCAGCCATGTTCCGCCTCAGGGCGCATATTCCACTTCAACGTCATAGTCATCGTCATCAAAATCGTCGTCGTCATCATCGCTGGCACCATCACCGCCATCGTCGCCGCCTTCACCCCTGGATAGCGCGCGCTGGCGGGCGCGGTACTCTTCAACCCGCTGCCTCGCCTCGTCCTGCATCGCGAACTGCATCTGCCGCTCCGCCTCGGCCAGTTCGGGGTCTTCCAGTTCGGCGGCGCGGCGCTCCTCAAGGTAGACCATCATGTCGCCGCACAGGGCAGCCGTGCCCTCGCCGTTTATCGCGGAGATGGCGTAGACCCGCCCCTGCCAACCCAGCGCTTCCAGCAGGGCCTCGCGCCGGGCCGCAAAGGTCCCGGCGTCGAGCAGGTCGCTCTTGTTCAGCACCAGCCAGCGCTCCCGCGCCGCCAGGGTGGGACTGAAACGCTCCAGCTCCCGCACGATAGCCAGTGCCGCATCCGCCGGCTCGCTGCCATCGAAGGGCGCCATGTCCACCAGGTGCAGCAGGATGCGGTTGCGCGTGAGGTGCTTGAGGAAGCGGATCCCCAGGCCCGCACCGTCCGACGCACCCTCGATCAGCCCGGGAATATCCGCCACCACGAAGCTGCGATGAGCCTCCACTTTCACCACCCCGAGGTTGGGCACCAGGGTGGTAAACGGATAATCGGCGACCTTGGGCGTGGCGGATGAGACCGCCCGGATAAAGGTGGATTTGCCGGCATTGGGCAGGCCCAGCAGGCCGACATCGGCCAGCACCTTGAGCTCGAGCTTGAGATCCCGGTGCTCGCCCTCGCTGCCTTTCGTGGTCTGGCGCGGCGCCCGGTTGGTGCTGGACTTGAAGCGGGCATTGCCCAGCCCGTGAAACCCGCCCTGGGCCACGATCAGGCGCTGGCCCGGCACCGACAGGTCCCCCAGCATCTCGCCGGTGTCCTCGTCGAGGATAGTGGTGCCCACCGGCACCCGCAGCACCAGGTCCTCGCCACTCTTGCCGGTCTTGTTCTGGCCGCGGCCCGTTTCGCCATTCTGGGCCCGGAACGCACGCTGGAAGCGAAAGTCGACCATGGTGTTGAGGGCGCCGTCGGCCTCCATGATGACGCTGCCGCCATCCCCGCCGTCACCCCCGTCGGGGCCGCCTTTGGGTATGTACTTCTCCCGTCGGAAACTGAGGCAGCCACTGCCGCCATTGCCGGCGAAAACCTTGATACTTGCCTCGTCTACGAATTTCATCTGTGTTCCATTGTGTTGCCGGCCGAGTCTTTGGGACAGCGGCTGGCTTTGCAGTATATATAAAATCTGAGACGGGATATTCAGGTTCGTCCCACATCACTTGATTGGTTAACATCGCACCACGATTTTTAGATCACGCAATCCAACCGCAGTGGCCATGTCCTGTTTGGCTCCTGGACACGCCGTGAATACGTCCATGTAGGCTCGCTGCAGCCGAGCCTACATGGATGTACTTGCGGCGTGCCCTGGAATGCAATACCGCACGCAATCCCGCATCGGAGCAAGACCGAACGTCGCACGAGTAAGACAAAGAGCACCCAAAAAAAAGCCCCGTCACTGACGAGGCTTCGGCTTACCCGGCCCTGGAGCCGCGGCTCAGGCGCTCACGATCTGGACGAACTTGCGGCTGTTCGGACCCTTGGTCACGAACTCCACCTTGCCGTCAGCGGTCGCGAACAGGGTGTGGTCCTTGCCCACACCCACGTTGGTACCGGCGTGGAAGCGCGTGCCGCGCTGGCGCACGATAATGCTGCCTGCCTGCACTGTCTCACCACCAAAGCGCTTGACGCCCAGGCGCTTGCTCTGGGAATCACGCCCGTTGCGGGTACTACCACCAGCTTTCTTGTGTGCCATTGCTCAAACCCTCCTGTTACGCCGTAATACCGGTGATTTTCACTTCGGTGAACCACTGGCGATGACCAGTTTCCCTCCGGTAGTGCTTGCGGCGACTGAACTTGACGATCTTGACCTTTTTGTGACGACCATGGGCAACCACCTCGGCGGTCACCTTGCTGCCGGCAACCACGGGGGTGCCGATCTTGATGCTGTCACCACCGCCGACCATCAATACCTTGTCGAAATGGACGGTATCGCCGGTAGCGGCTTCAATTTTTTCCAGTTTCAGGGTTTCGCCTTCAACCACCCGGTGCTGCTTGCCACCGCTTTCGATTACTGCGTACATAGTGTGCTCCGTTGAGTTAGCCTGCTCGCAATTGATAAAAAACCCTTGCAAATCAAGGGGACAGAGCCAGGCACTAACAGTTGGTTAACACCGGGCCGAGCGGCGCAAGCGCGCGACAGGGACCAGAGGGCGGCGATTTTACTTAAATCGACACCCCACGGCAAGGGTTACTTATTCCCGGAAAACAGGGCTTACCTATACTGAAAACAATAACTTGGGGGGTCCCCGGGCGGCGTGGGGGCTCCCTTGACAGCCCGGTACCAGCACCCTAGCATGCGCGGGCATTTACCACGCCAACCAAGCCATGCAACAGATACGCGCCACCGTAGCCACGGAATTCGAGCAGGTCAACCAGCTCATCGTGGACCAGCTCCATTCCGACGTGCCCATGGTAGAGAACGTGGGGCACTATATCGTCGACGCCGGCGGCAAGCGGCTGCGCCCCCTGCTCGTACTGCTGTCCGCCTCCGCCCTGGGTCAATGCGGCCCTGCCCATATCAAGTTTGCGGCGGTCATTGAATTCATCCATACGGCCACCCTGCTGCACGACGACGTGGTGGATATTTCCAACCTGCGACGGGGCCGCCCCACCGCCAATGCGCAGTTCGGCAACGCCCCCTCCGTCCTGGTCGGCGACTTCCTCTATACCCGCGCCTTCCAGCTGATGGTACAGCTGGGGGATATGGGCATCCTCGCGCACATGGCCGATACCACCAATACCATCGCCGAGGGCGAGGTCCTGCAGCTGGCCCGGGCCGGCCAGGCCGGGACCACCGAGGCGCAGTATCTCGACGTGATCAGCCGCAAGACAGCCATTTTATTCGCGGCCGCCTGCCACGGAGCGGCCGCCCTGTCCGGGGCGGAACCCGGGGTTTGCCAGGCGATGCACCGCTTTGGCCTCAACCTGGGTATCGCCTTCCAGATGATAGATGACGTGCTGGACTACGAGGGCGATCCCGCCACCATGGGCAAGAACGTGGGGGACGACCTTACCGAGGGCAAGACCACCCTGCCCCTGATCCACGCGATGCGCGAGGGCACCGCTGCGGAGCAGGCCCTCATCCGCGGCGCCATCACCGCCAAGAGCGCCGACAAAATAACCCAGATAATAGGCGCGGTTCAGCGCTGCGGCTCCCTGGCCTACACCCGGGCGCAGGCGCAGCAATATCACGACCAGGGCCTGGCGCTGCTGCGCCAGCTGCCGCCGAGCAGGTGGCGTGACGCGCTCGAGCGCGTTACCTACCTGTCCGTCCACCGGGACCACTGACGGCTGCACGCACCGGGCCTGCGGCGATGCGGCATTGCGCGCACCCGGTGGCCTTCCTATACTCGGGGCCTTACCCATCGCGCCCCGACCAGGTCCTGTCATGACTTCACACGCACTCCTGTCCGAGTTACCCGGCTACGGCAAATTACGGGCGCTGGCCGGGGAACTGCGCTCGACTTCGATAGACCGGCTTTTTGCGGTGGACCCGGACCGGGCCAGCCGTTTCAGCCTGGCAGCCGCCGGGCTGAAACTGGATTTTTCCAAGCATCTTCTGACCGACGCCGCCCTGGAGGAGTTACTGGGCCTGGCGCAGCAAAGCGGGCTGCCGGCAGCTGTCGAGGCCCTGTTCGACGGGGAGCATATCAACACCACCGAGAACAGGCCGGCGCTGCACACCCTGCTGCGCGCGACCACCAGCTGCGGACTGGACGGCAAGTTCGAGCAGGTATGCGCCTCCCGGGCACTGATGCAGCAGTGGGCGGAGCGACTGAACAACGGCCAGCAGCGGGGCTTTTCCGGTGCGACCATAACCGATGTGGTTAATATCGGCATAGGCGGGTCTGACCTCGGCCCCCGCCTGGTCACAGAGGCGCTGCGGCCTTACCACGGCAATATCGGCTGTCACTATGTCGCCAACGTCGACCCGGCTGACCTGCAGGATACGCTGCTGGAACTGGACCCCGAGACCACCCTGTTCATCGTCTGTTCCAAGTCCTTTCGCACCGAGGAGACCCTCACCAACAGCCTCGCGGCGCGGGCCTGGCTGCTCAACGCCGGCGCGGCCGAGTCCGACCTGGACCGGCACTTCATCGCGGTAACCTCCAACCTGGAGGCCGCCGCCGAATTCGGGATTCCGGCCGATAACTGCCTGCCCATGTGGGACTGGGTGGGAGGGCGTTACTCGGTGTGGTCCGCGATCGGCCTGAGCTGCGCGATCGCGATCGGCTGGCCCGGGTTCGAGGAATTCCTCGCCGGCGCCGAGGCGATGGACGGGCATTTTCACGACAGCCCGCCACAGGGCAATATGCCCCTGCTGATGGGCCTGCTCGAAGTCTGGTACAGCAATTTTTTCCAGGCGGGAAACCACGTCGTGCTGCCCTATGACAACAGCCTGCAACGCCTGCCGGATTTTCTCCAGCAGTTGACCATGGAGAGCAATGGCAAAGGCGTCAGCGCCGATGGCAGGGCCCTGCCCTACACCAGCGGCACGGTGCTGTGGGGTTCCGCGGGCACCATGGGCCAGCATTCCTTTCACCAGTTGCTGCACCAGGGCACGCTGCTGTGCCCGGCGGACTTCGTGCTGCCGCTGACAACCCACACCGGCATGCCCGAACAGCACCGACGGCTGGTGGCGAACTGCCTGGCCCAGAGCCGCACCCTGATGGTGGGGCGCTCACGGGAGGCGGCGCGCCAGACCCTGCTGGAGCGTGGCCTGGGTGAGGCCGAGGCGAACCGGCTGGCACCTCACCTGGCAATGCCGGGCAACCGCCCCAGCAGCACCATCACGATGCAATCCCTGAACCCGGGGACACTGGGCGCGCTGCTGGCCCTGTACGAGCACCGCACCTTCTGCAGCGCGCACTTGTGGGGTATCAACCCGTTTGACCAGTGGGGGGTGGAGCTGGGCAAGGAGATCGGCACCGAAATCCTGGGCCGCCTCTCCGGCGAAACCGGTTCCGGCCCGATGGACGCCTCAACCGAGGGGCTGATGCGCGAGTGGCGGGAGGCCGCTGTCAGGGGCTGTCGATAAGCCCCAGCAATTCCTCGGTTTTAGCCTGCATCAGGCTGGCGTCGCCGCGGCTTTCCACGTTCAGCCGCACCACCGGCTCCGTGTTGGACATGCGCAGGTTAAAGCGCCAGTCGTCGAATGCCATGCTCAGGCCATCCACATGCTCAATCGCCAGGGCCCGGTCGCGATAGACCTCCTCCACACTGGCCAGCACCGCCGCGGGATCGCCGATGGTGCGGTTGATCTCGCCGCTGCAGGGGTAGGCCGCCACGCGCTCGGACACCAGGGTCGAA
>JAOUDU010000120.1 GCA_029859085.1 Gammaproteobacteria bacterium
GACAGGTGTAGGTCTGAGGCTCCCTGCTTGGCGCTGAACGCCAGAAGTTCTGTTATGTCCATGTGCTCCCCCGTGCCGTCGGCAACCCTGGCCGACTGTTCCCTGGCCTGCGCCGCCCGCCGGCAACTCTGTACTGCCCCGGATTTTTATTCTGCGGTCGCCCGCCACGACCCTGATAAGCTACCATTCGGACCATGGATGAACGACTGATTTCTGCCAATATAGCAAAACTCCTCGAGAGAGTACGACTCGCCGCCGAAAAAAGCCAGCGCCCGCCCGGGGATATCAGGGTGCTCGCGGTGAGCAAAAACCACCCCGCACAAGCTATCCGCGCAGCCCACGGCTGCGGCCTGGATCAGTTCGGGGAGAGCTACCTGCAGGAGGCCCTGGCGAAGATGGACCAGCTTGGGGACCTGCCCCTCACCTGGCATTTCATCGGCCCCATCCAGGCCAATAAAACCCGCCCCATTGCCGAGCATTTCGCCTGGGTGCACAGCGTCGACCGCGGCAAAATCGCCCGCCGCCTCAGCGAGCAACGGCCCCAGGGCCTGCCGCCGCTGCAGGTCTGCCTGCAGGTCAACATTTCCGGGGAGCAGAGCAAGTCCGGGATCTCCCTGGACGAGCTGCCCCGCCTGGCACAGGAAGTGATCGGGTTGCCCCGGCTGCAATTGCGGGGGCTGATGACCATACCCGCACCCTCCACCGACCCCGTGCAGCAGAAGGCCGCGTTTGCAAGGCTGCGTCTCGCGCTGGATCGGCTGCGGGAACTGGCTCCGGCCGCGGACACCCTGTCGATGGGCATGTCCGATGACCTGGAGGCCGCAATTGCAGAGGGTTCGACCGTGGTGAGGATCGGCAGCGGGATATTCGGCAGCCGCAACAGGTGATTTTGCGGGAAACCGCCGTGTATACTGGCGCCCTGATTTTCCAGCTTCAACTATTCAACGGGCGGGCTTCTTGGACACACCCCATATCGCATTCATCGGCGCCGGCAACATGGCCAGCAGCATTATCGGCGGACTTATCGAGAGCGGCCACCCCGCCGCCCTGATCAGTGCCGCCGACCCGTTTCCCGCGAGCCTGGAGCGGCTCGGCAGGATCGCACCGGTCAACCTCTGCGCCGACAATGCCGCGGCCGCGGCCGATGCCGATGTGGTGATCATGGCGGTCAAGCCACAGGTCATGGCCGAGGCCACCAACAGCGTCGCCAGGGCCGTGCGGGCCCGGCGCGCCCTGGTGATCTCCATTGCCGCCGGTGTCACCATCACCAGCATGCAGGCCCGGCTGGGGCCCCAGGCCGCCATCGTGCGCTGCATGCCCAACACCCCCGCTTTGCTGGGCTGCGGTGCCAGCGCGCTGTTTGGCAACGCCAACGTGTCGGCGCAGCAGCGGGCGCAGGCCGAGGCCATACTGTCCGCAGTGGGCATCACCTGCTGGGTGCCCGGCGAGGAGGCACTCGATGCCATCACTGCCCTTTCCGGCAGCGGCCCCGCCTACTTCTTCCTGTTTATGGAGGCGATGATCGATACCGCCTGCGAAATGGGACTGGATCGCCAGACGGCCACCGCCATGACCCTCCAGACCGCGCTGGGAGCCGCCCGCATGGCACTGGAGAGCGATGTGGACCTGGTCGAACTGCGCCGGCGCGTCACCAGCCCCGGCGGGACCACCGAACGGGCGGTGCAAAGCTTTGAGGATAACGGCCTGCGCTCGATTGTGGCGGACGCGCTGGGCGCAGCCGCCCGTCGCGCCGCCGAAATGGCCAGGGAAATGGGCTAGCCGAGACCGGCGCGGGAGAACATGGCTTCATGAACGCAATCAACGAGATACTCGGCTACCTGGTGCAGACCCTGCTCAGCGTGTACCTGGTCACCATGCTGCTGCGGTTTTTGCTGCAGCTGGTACGCGCCGATTTTTACAACCCGATCAGCCAGTTCGTGGTGAAGGTCACCAACCCCCTGGTGATTCCCCTGCGCAGGCTCATTCCGGGGCTGGGCGGTATTGACCTGGCGTCACTGCTGTTGGCCGTGTTGCTCCAGGTAGCGGGTATCGTGGCGCTGCTGTTGCTCAACGGTATCAGCCCGCCGGGCGTTTTACTGCTGTTGATATGGTCGGTGCTGGGCGTGGTCGGCCTGCTGGTGAATATTTATTTCTTCGCGCTGCTGGCCATGATCATTCTCAGCTGGGTCGCGGCCGGCAGCCGGCACCCGGCCATATACCTGCTGTACCAGATCACGGAACCCCTGATGGCGCCCTTTCGCAAGGTCCTGCCACCCATGGGGGGGATGGATTTTTCCCCGATCCTGGTTTTCATCCTGATCAACATTGTCCAGATAGCCCTGCGCCATATGGCACAGGGGGTGGGTCTGCACCCCGCCCTGGTAATGGGTATCTGATACGCCGGTGGATACTCCAGCTGGCAACTCGGTAGGCATAGTCGAACCCCGCACGGCGCGCTTCGCAGAACCCCTGAAGCTGGCCTGTGGCCGCGACCTGGCGGACTATGAGCTGGTCTACGAAACCTACGGCGTGCTCAACGACGAGCGCAGCAACGCGGTCCTGGTATGCCATGCCCTTAGCGGCAATCACCATGCCGCCGGCTACCACAGCCCCGATGACAGGAAGCCCGGCTGGTGGGACGAGTGCATCGGGCCCGGCAAGCCCATCGATACCAATCGTTTTTATGTGGTCAGCCTGAACAATATCGGCGGCTGCCACGGCTCTACCGGGCCGACCTCCATCAACCCGCAGACCGGGAAACCCTGGGGGCCGGACTTCCCGCCGCTGCGGGCCCGGGACTGGGTCAACAGCCAGGCCCGGCTGGCGGATTACCTGGGCATCTCCTGCTGGGCCGCGGTAGTGGGCGGCAGCCTCGGCGGCATGCAGGCCATGCGCTGGTCGCTGGAGTACCCCGAACGTGTCAGGCACTGCATCGTCATTGCCGCGGCGATGAAATTGAGCGCGCAGAATCTCGCCTTCAACGAGGTCGCCCGCCAGGCGATCCTGTCGGACCCGGCATTCGCCGACGGCCACTACCTGGAGCGGGGCACAGTGCCCGCCCAGGGCCTGGCCCTGGCGCGCATGGTCGGCCACATTACCTACCTGTCCGATCACGCCATGGCCAGCAAGTTCGGCCGGGACCTGCGCTCGGGGAGCTTCGACCAGGGCGACGAGGAGCATGTGGAGTTCCAGGTACAGAGCTACCTGCGCTACCAGGGCAGCCAGTTTTCCGGCAGTTTTGACGCCAACACCTATATGCTGATGACCCGCGCCCTCGACTATTTTGACCTTGCCCGGGAATACGACAACGACCCGGTGCAGGCCTTTGCCCACGCCCGCTGCAGTTTCCTGGTTATCTCCTTTTCCACGGACTGGCGTTTTTCCCCCGAGCGGTCCAGGGAGATCGTGGATGCCCTTATCGCCGCTGACCGGCCGGTCACCTATGCCGAGATCGAGGCGGACGAGGGCCACGACGCCTTCCTGCTGCCTATCCGGCGCTACATGGACGTGTTCTCGGCCTACATGCGCCGGGTGGGGGGAGCCGCCTGATGCGCCTCGACCTCGCCCATATCCAGCGCTGGATCGAGCCCGGCTCACGGGTCCTCGACCTGGGCTGCGGCAACGGCGAATTCCTGCAACTGCTGCGGGACCAGCGCCAGGTGCGCGGTACCGGGATTGAAATCGGCGAGCAGGAGATTACCGCGGCCATCGCCCGGGGCCTGAATATCGTGGAGCAGAACCTCGACCGGGGACTGGCAAATTTTCCCGACCAGAGCTTTGACACGGTGGTGATGGCGCACGCGCTGCAGGCGGTGCACTTTCCGGACCGGGTACTGGACGAGATGCTGCGAATCGGGCGCGAGGGTATAGTGACCTTTCCCAATTTCGCCCACTGGCGTTGCCGCCTCTACCTCGGCACCCGGGGCAGAATGCCGGTATCAAAATTCATGCCGTATAACTGGTACGACACCCCCAATATACACTTCTGCACGGTGAAGGATTTCGAAGCGCTGTGCGCGCAAAAGAACATCCGCATCCTGGCGCGGGACGTCGTGGGCAATTCCGAGCGACAGCCTTTGCTGGCCGCGGCCTGGCCCAACCTGTTCGCCACCACCGCGATCTACCACATTACCCGCTGATATGACTGCGCTGACCAGGTTCTCGCTGCTGTTGCTGGCCCTGCTGGGCGCCAGCGGCGCGACACTTGCCCAGCAGTCGGAAATGTTCGGTCCTTACGAATTGCATTACAGCGTGGTCAACACGACCTTCCTGGCCCCGGACATCGCCGCCACCTATGGCATCACCCGGGGCAAGAATCGCGCCATCCTCACCCTGGCGGTGCGAGAGCACCTGGCCGACCACAGCGAAACCCGGCCCATGTTGCTGCAGGGGCGAACCTGGGACCTGATCCAGAACCAGGACCTGGATTTCCTGGAGATCCGGGAGGGGCCGGCGGTTTACTACATCGCCGACTTCAAGTTCATCAACGAGGAGTGGCGTTTTTTCGAGCTCACATTCCGCCCCGAGGGAGCCGACCAGACCTATACATTCCAGTTCAAGCACCAGCTCTACACCGAGGAATGACCAGTCCGCGACAGCAAGGCGTAGTAGTGCTGGCCAGCGGCAATGCCGGCAAGCTGCGGGAATTGGCGGGAATACTGGCACCGTTGGGGCTGGAGCTGAAATCGCAGGATCTGTTCGATGTGCCCGAGGTCGAGGAGACCGGGCTCAGCTTTGTTGAGAACGCGATCATAAAGGCCAGGGCGGCCTGCGAATTCAGCGGGCACCCGGCGATCGCCGACGACTCCGGCCTCGAGGTGGACTACCTCAGGGGGGAGCCGGGAATACACTCCGCCCGCTACTCCGGCGCCGGCGACGCCGCCAATAATGCCAAGCTGCTGGCGGCGCTCGCCGGGCAGCCCGCCGCCCGGCGGAGCGCCCGCTTCCAGTGCGCCCTGGTGTATATGCGCCACGCGCGCGATCCCATGCCCCTGGTCTGCCAGGCCAGCTGGGAGGGCCTGATCCTCGAAGCACCGCGGGGCGCAAACGGCTTCGGCTACGACCCCCTGTTCTACGTCCCCGAGTACGGCTGCAGCTCCGCCGAACTGGCGCCGGACCTGAAAAACCGGATCAGCCACCGGGCCCGCGCCAGCGCGCTGTTGCTCGAGGCCCTGCGCCAGCGCTGATGTCGCCGCCGCCGGGTTCGCCAACACTTGTAACGCCGCCCCTGGGCCTCTACATCCACCTGCCCTGGTGCGAGCGCAAGTGCCCCTACTGTGATTTCAACTCCCACGAGGCCAGTGCAATTCCGGAACTGGATTATGTGGACGCACTGTTGCGGGACCTCGAGGGCGACCTGGAGCTCGCCCGGGGCAGGCCCGTCGAGACATTATTCATCGGCGGCGGTACCCCGAGCCTGTTTTCGGTCCGGGCCATCACCCGCCTGCTGGCGGGCGTCGGCTCGTTACTGCAACTCGCGCCGGGCCTGGAAGCCACCATGGAGGCCAACCCCGGCAGCGCCGAGGCCGGCAAGTTCGCCGGTTTCAGGGCGGCCGGTATCAACCGCCTGTCCCTGGGGATACAGAGTTTCGACGATGCCCGCCTGCGAGCCCTGGGCCGGGTTCACGACAGCGACCAGGCGCGGGCGGCCATCGAATACGCCCGCGCCGCGGGATTCGCGAGCTTCAACATCGACCTGATGCACGGTCTCCCGGGGCAGACTGTCGCCAGTGCGGAAGCGGACCTGCGCGCTGCGCTTGCCTTCGACCCGCCCCACCTGTCCTGGTACCAGCTGACCATCGAGCCCAACACCGTATTCCACAAGCGCCCGCCGCTGCTGCCGGTGGAGGACGCACTGGCGGATATCCAGCAGGCGGGGGAGGAATTACTGGCGGGGGCAGGTTGTCGCCAATATGAGGTTTCCGCTTACAGCAGGCCGGGATTCCGCTGCCGCCACAACCTCAACTACTGGACCTTCGGCGACTACCTGGGCATCGGCGCCGGCGCCCACGGCAAGATCAGCAGCGCAGACGGCCGCATCCTGCGCTACCACAAAACCCGACAGCCGGCGGACTACCTGGCAGCCGGGTCGGGCACCTTCACCGCCGGCAGCCGCCAACTGGCGCCCGCCGACATCACCGGCGAGTTCATGCTCAATGCCCTGCGGCTCAACGAGGGCTTCACCCGCGAGCTTTTCGAGGCCCGCACCGGACTGGATGCGGCCGCTATCGAACCCCAGGTGCAGGAGCTAGGCGAGAGAGGGCTGCTGGTGTGCGACGACCGCGGGGTGCGGGCGAGCGACCTGGGCCGGCGTTTCCTGGACAGCGTTATCGCCGGGTTCTTTCCCGATTGATCAGCGAAAGGTCTGCTCACATAAAATGCGGTCGTTCACGACAATAAGGAATGAAGGGCACAGGTTTACCCATTCAGCCCGGTCGCGGGATGAGGCTGCTCTAATATCAACGCAAATCCTATCAGCTCGCCGCCGAGAAGCGCTCATTGTTGCCGGGGTGTACAATTCCCTGTTTGGTGAACGGCCAAACGGCCGTGCGAGTTCGTGGCAATAGATTTCCCTGGAGAAAGTTGTGCCTGGTTCCTGTTGTGAAAATAGCTGCGCAATAGACGCATTGCGGGACCGGCAGAGGAGCACCCTGGTTAAGGTGCTGTGGGTCAATGCAGTCATGTTTTTGATCATTTCCGCTGCGGCTGTGTGGGGGAAATCCACCGCGCTACTTTCTGACAGCCTGGACAATCTCGGGGACGCCCTGACGTATGGGCTGAGCTTGTATGTGGTGTCCCGGAGTATTTCAGCAAAAGCCCGTGTTGCCTTGTTCAAGGGCGGGCTTATTCTTTTGGGTGCGTCGGTGGTAATCGGCCAAGTCATCTGGAAACTCATGCACCCTGTAGTACCTTCCTACGAAATCATGGGTGTCTTCAGCATTATCGGGCTTGCGGCCAATGGCCTGTGTCTTTGGTTGCTGTGGCAACACCGCGCCGAAGATATCAACATGAGTTCGGTATTTGAGTGCTCGCGAAACGATATTGCATCCAACCTGTCAGTGTTTGTTGCGGCATTCGGGGTGTGGGTATTCCAGTCGGGCTGGCCTGATATCATTGTGGCATCACTGCTGGCTGCATTACTGCTGCGCTCTGCTGTTCGGGTGATTCGGGACGCGATTGCAGAACTTGGAGACCAAACCAGGCACTCGTTGCAAGGGCCAAAGCTCCACACGCCGGCAAGTACGCGACCTGACAGTTGAGCCCGACGCTTGACGGGCAGCGCCTCGCCTGCTCGCTGCCGGCGTTCATCATTGTGCTGATTACCGGGGGGCTGCTCGTAGCCGATTCTGTGCCAGGTACATTATTACCGGTAAAGATTGGTTGTGGCCTGTCCCTGATTATTTCCGGACGAACACCAGGTCCCATACACCGTGCCCGAGGCGCTCGCCGCGCAGCTCGAACTTGGTGAGGGGGCGGTGCTCCGGGCGCGGGGCGAACTGGCCGGGCCCGCAGCTGTTTTCGAGCCCTTCGGCGAGGCTG
>JAOUDU010000121.1 GCA_029859085.1 Gammaproteobacteria bacterium
GTCGGCGCTGGCGCCGCTGAGGGCGCCGTCCAGGGCCGCGTCGCACAGTTCCGCCAGGTCGGAGCGCAGCCGCACCATGATGGGCTGGGTTTCCGGGTCGCCGAAACGGCAGTTGTACTCGATCACCTTCGGTTCCCCGGCCGGGGAAATCATCAGGCCGGCGTAGAGGAAGCCGGTGTAGGCATTGCCCTCGGCGGCCATGCCCTGCACGGTGGGCAGTATCACCTCGGCCATGATGCGGGCGAATACGGCGTCATCCACCACCGGGGCCGGTGAGTACGCGCCCATGCCGCCGGTGTTGGGGCCGGTGTCGCCCTCGCCGATACGCTTGTGGTCCTGGCTGGTGGCCATGGGCAGCACGTTGCTGCCGTCCACCATGACGATAAAGCTCGCCTCCTCACCCTCCAGGAACTCCTCGATCACCACGCGGCAGCCGGCGTCACCAAAGGCATTGCCCGACAGCATGTCGGTGACCGCGGCCTCCGCCTCCGCCAGGGTCATGGCCACGATCACACCCTTGCCCGCCGCCAGGCCGTCCGCCTTGACCACGATCGGCGCGCCGTGGGCGCGCAGGTAGGCCAGGGCCGGTTCCAGCTCGGTGAAGTTGCCGTAGCTGCCGGTGGGAATGTTGTGGCGGGCGAGAAAATCCTTGGTGAACGCCTTGGAGCCCTCCAGCTGGGCGGCCCCCTTGCGCGGCCCGAAGCAGCGCAGGCCTTGCGCCTCAAAATAGTCCACCACGCCGCCCACCAGTGGCGCCTCCGGGCCGACGATGGTCAGCCCCACGGCGTTGCCCATACAGAAATCCGCCAGCCCGGCGAAGTCCATCACGTCGATGGTGACGTTCTCCACTCCCGGCTCGGCGGCGGTGCCGGCGTTGCCCGGCGCCACGAAAACCATCTCCACCCGCGGCGACTGGGCGACCTTCCAGGCCAGCGCGTGTTCGCGTCCGCCACTGCCGATAATCAATACATTCATTACTGTAACCCGTTATCCAAAGCGGCTGTTGCAACCCCGGTCTGTAGGTCCGGTTTCAACCGGACGCAGTATCATGTCGCGTCGATCGATCGGCGGGTTGAAACCCGCCCTACAGGTTAATGCCTGAAATGGCGCATGCCGGTGAACACCATGGCCATCCCGTGCTCATCCGCCGCGGCGATCACCTCGTCATCGCGAATCGAGCCGCCGGGCTGGATCACCGCGGCGATCCCCGCCTGGCCCGCGTTGTCGATGCCGTCGCGGAAGGGGAAGAACGCATCCGATGCCATGACCGAGCCCCTGACCGCCAGGCCCGCGTGCTCGGCCTTGATGGCGGCGATACGGGCGGAGTTGATGCGGCTCATCTGGCCGGCGCCCACGCCCACGGTCTGGCCGTTGGCGGCATAGACGATGGCGTTGGATTTCACGAACTTGGCCACCTTCCATGCAAACAACAGGTCCTTCAGCTGCTGCTCGCTGGGCTGCAGTTTACTCACCACCTTGAGGTCGGCGGCGGTGATCATGCCCATATCGCGATCCTGCACCAGCAGGCCGCCGTTGACCCGCTTGTAGTCAAAGGCGGGGCCGGGGGCCGACCAGGCACCGCAGACCAGCAGGCGCACGTTTTTCTTGTCGGCCACCGCGGCGGCGGCCTCGGCGCTGGCGCCCGGGGCGATGATCACCTCGACAAACTGGCTGTCGACAATCGCTTTGGCGGTGGCCGCGTCGAGCTCCCGGTTGAAGGCGATGATGCCGCCGAAGGCGGATTCCGGGTCGGTGGCGAAGGCCAGCTGGTAGGCCCTGCCGATATCGGCCGCCACCGCCACGCCGCAGGGGTTGGCGTGCTTGACGATCACGCAGGCAGGCTCGGAAAAATTCTTGACGCATTCCAGCGCCGCATCGGTGTCCGCCACGTTGTTGTAGGACAACTCCTTGCCCTGGATCTGCTTCGCGGTGGCGATGCCGGCCTCCGCCGGGTGGGCCTCCACGTAGAACGCCGCCCGCTGGTGGGGGTTTTCCCCGTAGCGCATTTCCTGCGCCTTGTGGAACTGGGTGTTGAATGTGCGCGGGAACACGGCGGAGCCGCCGGGTACCAGGGTGCCGAAATGATTGGCTATGGCGCCGTCGTAGGCCGCGGTGTGCTCGTAGGCCTTGATCGCCAGGTCGAAACGGGTCGCCAGGGAGGTGGCGCCATTATTGGCCTGCATCTCCGCGAGAATCGCGCCGTAGTCCGAGGCGTTGACCACGATGTTGACGAAGCGGTGGTTTTTCGCCGCGGCCCGGACCATCGTGGGCCCGCCGATATCGATATTCTCGATGGCGTCCTCCAGGCTGCAGTCGGGCCGGGCGACGGTGGCTTCGAAGGGGTAGAGGTTGACCACCACCATATCGATCGCCTCGATGCCGTGCTCGGCCATGACCGCGTCGTCCTGGCCGCGTCGCGCGAGGATGCCGCCGTGCACTTTCGGGTGCAGGGTCTTGACCCTGCCGTCCATCATCTCCGGGAAGCCGGTGTATTCGGATACCTCGGTCACCGTCAGCCCGTTTTCCTGCAGCAGGCGCCAGGTGCCGCCGGTGGACAGCAGCTCGACACCCATGCCCGCCAGGGCCCGGGCGAACTCGACGATGCCCGCCTTGTCGGAAACACTGATCAGGGCGCGCTTGACTTTTACCAGGTTGGTTTCGCTCATGGCTCGGCTAATCCTTGCTCGATATCAGGTTGTATTGCTTCAGTTTCTTGCGCAGCGTGCCGCGGTTCAGGCCCAGCATGATCGATGCCTTGGTCTGGTTGTTGCGGGTATAGGCCATGATTTCTCTCAGCAGGGGTGCCTCGATTTCCGCCAGTACCATCTGGTAGACATCGGCGGAGATCTGGCCATCCAGGTCTTTCAGGTAGTGGCGCACGGCGAGGGTAACTGACTCCCGCAGGTTGCGGCCGGGGGCGAGGTCGCGGTTGTCGTCGTCATTGGCGGCTTCGTTGCTGATGGGTGGTTGAAGCGATTCAGCCCTGGTCATGCTGCTAGTTCCTTATGCGGGTAATCCTGGTGGATGGAAGATTCGGTCAGTTGTTGCAGGTAATGCAGTTGCCCGGCGGCCTGTTCCAGGCGGTTGAAGTCGCCGCGCTGCTGCCGGTAATCCGGGCGGTCCTGCAGGTACCAGCCCACGTGCTTGCGGGCGATGCGCAGGCCCATGAACTCGCCGTAGAAGTCGTGCAGGTCCCGGACATGGCCGCACAGGATCGCCAGCTGCTCTGCCGGCGATGGGTCCGGCGGGGTGATGCCGGTGTCCAGGTGGGCGGCAATCTGGCCGCACAGCCAGGGCCTGCCCTGGGCGGCGCGGCCTATCATCACACCCGCGGCGCCGGTGTGGGCGATGATGGCCGCGGCCTTGGCCGGGGAGTCGATATCGCCGTTGGCAAACACCGGTATCCGGATGGCGGCCACGATGGCGGCCATGGTGTCGTACTCCGCCTGGCCGCGGAAGGCGCAGGCCCGGGTGCGGCCGTGCACCGCCAGGGCCGCGATACCGGCATCCTCGGCGATGCGGGCAATGGTCACGCCGTTGCGGGCATCGGGGGTCGGGCCGGTGCGAATTTTCAGGGTAACGGGTACATCCACCGACCGCACCACAGCGGTGAGGATTTCCTGTACCAGCCGCTCGTCCGCCAGCAGCGCGGAACCCGCGGCCCGCCGGCACACCTTCTTCGCGGGACAGCCCATATTGATGTCGATGATCTGGGCGCCCTCGGCCACGTTGAAAACGGCCGCGGCCGCCATCGCCGCCGGGTCGCTGCCGGCGATCTGTACCGAGCGGGGCTGGATTTCGTCGTCGTGGCGGCTGCGCAGCAGGGTCTTGCGGGAGTCCCGCAGCAGCGGGTTGCTGCTGATCATTTCCGCCACCACCAGCCCCGCGCCCATTCGCGCGCAGAGGCGGCGAAACGGCAGGTCAGTCACACCGGCCATGGGCGCCAGTGCCACGCGATTGGGCAGCTTGTAGGGTCCGATCTGCAGCATGTGGACGGGGTTTGAAGCCAGGGTGTCGAAAAGAGGCGGTATGATACTCGGATGGTCCGGCACGGGGAAGAATCCCTGCACAAAAAATCGCCAGCCGCTAGCCCGGAAGCGTTCCCCGCAGGCAGACCCAGCCGTCTTTTTCGCTCGCCACCCGCAGCGTTATGCGCCCTGCGTAATGGGCGCACAGGTCCGCCGCCTGGGTATCCAGCAGGCCGGATAACAGCAGGGAGCCGCCGGGTTCGAGCAGTCCCAGCAGGGTGTCCGCCAGCTCCGCCAGCGGGCCCGCCAGGATGTTGGCGATCACCACCTGCGAGCGCCGGGACCAGGCCTGGCCGTCGTAGGCCCCCGGCAGGGCAACCTCGAGGGCGGCGGGGGCAATGCCGTTGCGGCCGGCGTTGTCGCGGGTGGCCACCAGCGCCTGGGGGTCGTTGTCCACGCCCAGCGCGAGGCGGGCGCCGAGCTTCAGGGCGGCCACCGCCAGGATGCCGGAGCCGCAGCCGTAGTCCACCACACAGGCTCCCTCCAGCGCCATGCCGTCCAGTTCAGCCAGGCACAGGGCGGTGGTGGGGTGGGTGCCGGTGCCGAACGCCAGGCCAGGGTCCAGCAGCAGGTTGACCGCGGTCGGGTCCGGCGGCTCCATCCAGCTGGGGCAGACCCACAGGCGCCGGCCGAAGGGCATCGGGCGGTAGTGCTGCATCCACTCCCGCTCCCAGTCCTTGTCCTCGAGAATTTCCACCCGCTGGTTGGCCTGCTGCAGCAGCCCGGCGGGAAACGCGGCCAGCACCTCCGCCATGGCGGTGTCGGCCGGGTACAGGCCGGTGAGCCGGGTCTGGCCCCACAGGGGTGTTTCCCCGACCCCGGGCTCCAGTACCGGCTGGTCCGCGTTGTCTTCCATCGTGACCGCCACCGCGCCGGTGGCCAGCATCAGCTTTTCCAGTGTCCCGACCTGGGACGGGCGGGTATCCAGGCGCAGCTGCAGCCAGGTCACGGGCGGGAGCCTGCAGGGCCGTGGCTCAGGGACAGGGGACTGATGCCGGCGGTGACGGGCTCAGTCCTCGAGCTTGCTTTCGAGGTAGTGGATGCTCACGCCCCCGCTCTGGAAAGCGCGGCCGCGCACGAGGTCCCGGTGCAGCGCGGTATTGGTGCGAATGCCCTCCACCACCAGCTCGTCCAGGGCCTGGCGCATCCTGGCGAGGGCGACCTTGCGGTTTTCGCCGAAGCTGATGATCTTGCCTATCAGTGAATCGTAGTAGGGCGGCACCGTGTAGCCGTCGTACAGGTGGGAGTCCACCCGGATGCCCGGCCCGCCGGGGGGATGGAAGGTGGTCACCTTGCCCGGGGAGGGCAGGAAGGTTTTCGGGTCCTCGGCGTTGATCCGGCACTCGAAGGCATGGCCGAAAAAACGGACTTCGGACTGGGTGAAGGACAGCGGCAGGCCCGCGGCTATGCGCAGCTGCTCCTTGACGATATCGACCCCCGTAATCATCTCGGTCACAGGGTGTTCGACCTGTACCCGGGTGTTCATCTCGATGAAATAGAAGCCCCCGTCCTCGTACAGGAATTCAAAGGTGCCGGCCCCGCGGTAACCGATGTCGATACAGGCCTTGACGCAGGATTCCGCCACCGCGGCCCGCACGTCGTCCGGGATACCCGGCGCCGGGGCCTCCTCCAGCACCTTCTGGTGCCGGCGCTGCAGCGAGCAGTCCCGGTCGCCCAGGTGGATGGCGTTGCCCTGGCCGTCGGCAATCACCTGGATCTCCACGTGGCGGGGCTTCTGCAGGAATTTTTCCAGGTAGACCACGTCGGAGCCGAAGGCGGCAGCCGCCTCGGACTGGGTCACCTGGATCGAGTTGAGCAGTGCCGCCTCGTTGTGCACCACGCGCATACCGCGACCGCCGCCGCCGGCGGCCGCCTTGACGATCACCGGGTAACCGATGCCGCGGGCGATCTCCAGCGAGCGCTCGGTGTCTTCGGTCAGCGGCCCATCGGAGCCCGGCACCGTCGGCACGCCCGCGGCCTTCATGGCCTGGATGGCGCTGACCTTGTCGCCCATCAGGCGAATGGTGTCAGCTCTGGGGCCGATGAAAACGAAACCGCTTTTTTCCACCTGGTCGGCGAAATCGGCGTTTTCCGCCAGGAAACCGTAGCCAGGGTGGATGGCGGAGGCATTGGTGACCTCGGCGGCGCTGATGATGGCCGGCACGTTGAGGTAGCTGTCCTTGGACGGCGCCGGGCCGATACAGACCGACTCATCGGCGAGGCGGACATGCATCAGCTCGCGGTCGGCCCTGGAGTGGACGGCGATGGTCCTGATGTCCAGTTCCTTGCAGGCGCGCAGTATGCGCAACGCGATCTCGCCGCGATTGGCGATGAGCACCTTTTCCAGGATGGGCATGTTGTTATCCTCTGATCGACGCGGGTCGGCGGCTAAACGATGGAAACCAGCGGTTGGTCGAATTCGACCGGCTCGCCGTTTTCCACCAGGATCGCCCCGATCGTGCCGGTCTTGTCCGCCTCGATCTGGTTCATCATCTTCATCGCCTCGACGATGCAGATAATGTCTCCCGCCTTGACCGCGTGCCCCACTTCCACGAAGGCCGGTGAGGTGGGGGAGGGAGAGCGGTAGAAGGTGCCCACCATCGGCGAGCGCACGACGTGGCCGCTGGGAGCGGGCGCGGCAGCCGCCTGCTCGGGTGCTGCGGCCGCAGCCGCCGGGGCGGGCGGCGGCGCGGGTGCGTACTGGGGCGCGTACTGCGGGGGTGGGTAATGGCCGCGACTCGCCGCGGCCTGGGCGCCATTCCTGCTGATGCGCACGGACTCCTCGCCTTCCTTTATCTCAATCTCGTCGATGTTGGACTCTTCGAGCAGCTCGATCAGTTTTTTAACCTTGCGAATGTCCATAATTCAGTCTCTCGATGTAATGTTTACGGTTGTTCCAGTTGCTGCAGGGCCGCCAGCAGGCCGAGGGTATAGCCCTGGGCGCCGAGGCCGCAGATCACGCCCCTGGCCAGGTCGGAAAAATAGGAGACGCGGCGAAACTCCTCGCGGGCGTGGATGTTCGACAGGTGGACCTCGATAAACGGGATGGCCACCGCGCTGAGGGCATCCCGCAGCGCCACGCTGGTGTGGGTAAAGGCCGCCGGGTTGATCAGGATGAAGTTCACGCCCTCGCGGCCGGCGTCCTGCACCCGGTCCACCAGCTCGTATTCGGCATTGCTCTGCATGTGCAGCAGGTGGTGGCCGCGCTCCCGGGCCAGCCGTTCCAGCTCCAGGTTGATGTCCGCCAGGGTGGTGCTGCCGTAGATTCCGGGCTCGCGTTTGCCGAGCAGGTTCAGGTTGGGGCCGTGTAATACCAGGATCGTTGCCATGGCACTGTCAGTTCCACTGGGAGCGCAATTTGCGGCAAGTGTGGATCAAAATTACTGCACTGTCCATGAAATTTGCGCTTTGGGCGAATTTTGCGCGCTTTTAGCGACCGTATTGAAGAAGTTAGGTGAATTTTTGTGCGACTAAGTGTGCACTGGGTACATTCCGGGGAATGTGGTGCC
>JAOUDU010000122.1 GCA_029859085.1 Gammaproteobacteria bacterium
CAGGTCCGCGCCGGTGGCCTGCTGGCGCGTCAGCAATTGCAGCAGCCAGTCCTGCAGGGGGACATCGTCGTCATCGATGAACGCAATGAACCCGGCCCCGCGTTCCAGCGCTACCGCCACCGCGCGGTTGCGGGCGTGGGTAATGCCGGGTTCAGGCTCGGTGGTGTAGTGGACATTGATGGGCAGGCTGGTGCCGGTCTGCTCGCAGATATCCCGGGTGGCTGAGTTCGGGTTGTTGTCGATGACAATCAGCTCGACCGCCGCGGGGTCAATATCCCCCAGCTCTATATCCCGCAGGCGCAGCAGCAGGCGCTTGAGTACCTCGGCGCGGTTGTGCGTGCAGACGCAGATGGCTACCCGGTGGCCGGGTGAGGGAGTGATTGTCATGGGCTATTTGAAAATACCGCGGCGGTAGAGACCCCAGAAGAATCCCCACAGGTGGATGAGCGGTGCTCGCCTGACCTTGTCGGGAATGACGATGATTTCCCCGGAGTGCCGTTCCAGTTTCCACGCGATATAATCCAGCCCCCCCTCAAACGTAAACAGCGCTTTTACCAGCCTCATTATCGAGAGCACTTTTCCCTGGCCCCGACGCAATATCCAGGCCAGTTGCGTCGCCCGGCGTTGGGCGCCGCCTACCCGGCTGCGGTAGCGCAATTCGACGCCGCTATCATACACCGTAAAGTCGAGGCCAAGCGAGGGGGCGTGGTGCTTTGCCAGGGCGGCGTAGAAGTCCTGGGCGGAGCGGGCGAGCTCCGTGGCCCTGCCCGGGCGTTCCGTGCGCAGTTCCGTCCCATAACTGAGAGCCAGGGCCTGTTCCCACAGGGTGGTTACGGGGCCCTCTGCCGGGAGCGCCGGGAGGCTGTTGCGGAGCAGGGTGTGGGCCGCCTGCAGCAGGCAGTTTTCGATTGCCGTGCGGGTCTGCTGGTCGCGGCTGTGGAGAATCCGGGTGGGCTGGGCGAACCGGCCCCAGATATACGATTCAAACCAGGCCCGGGAGCAGCCGCGGCGGAAATCCCGCAGGGAGATCACGGTGACCTTGCTGCGCAGGGTTTTGTCCCCCAGCCTGGATTCCGCATAGAACACATTGGGCGGCAGCAGCCAGTTGGCGGCGGCAAGGAGCGGCCGGCGGTAGGCGGCGCGGTAGCTGTCACACACCAGGTAGAGGTCCAGCAGGCCGTCGTATATATCGCCGCTGCGCAGGCAGGAACCGTATAGCAGGGTCGCGCAGATGGCGCCGTGGTGACGGGCCTGCAATTGCTCCAGCAGCTGGCCCAGCGCGGGGTCGGTGGCGGCATCCGGCCCTGGGACCCGGGGGTAAGCGGTGCCGGGGTAATCACTCACGGGACAGGCAGTTCGCAGGGTCGGCCATTCACATGTTCAGCCATTCACAGTTTCAGAAAGTCCAGGGGTCTGCTGGCGCTGATATCGACCTGGCCCCTGGCCACCAGGATTTCCCCGTCGAGGTTGAGCTTGCCGTCCAGTTGCAGGCGGACCGTGTCGGCATTGTGACTGATATAGCCCGATTCGGGAACCGCGTTGCGACCGGGGCGACCCCGCACAATCGAGAAGAAAGTGCGGGCGAACCGGCTGCAGCCCTGCTCGAACACGGTGATGCGGATAGCCCCGGGACCGGTGCCCCAGAAGGGGCGCATACCGAAAGCCAGGCGCTGCAGGGTGCTGATGGCCAGGATCAGGGTGTCGTGGGTGGTGGCCGCGCCATCGCCCAGTGCCAGTTGCACCGTGACGTGGCGGTTGAAGGCGGGGTCGTTGCGCAGCACTCCCCATACCGTGCGCAGGGTGGTCAGGGCCAGGCTGAAATCGTCCCGCAGGCCCCTGGCGTGCACCTCCCGGTGGGCGTACTCGGTGCCCTGGATAATTGCGCCGCCGCCGAGGAACATGCCGTACCGGGGCGCTTCTTCACCCGCGACCATGACCCGCATCAGCGCCCGCTGCGCCAGCAGTCCGGCGGTGCCGCGCTCGCCCTCGCACCACTGGCAGAATCGCTCCGTCGCCCGCCACAGCGAGCCTCTGGCCCCGATGTCCCCGGCATTCATATTGGCGGTGCCGCCGGGCAGCAGCACTATGAGCGGCAGGGTATCGAACAGCTCGCTCTCCAGCAGCTGGCCCAGAATGTAGGAGGCCGTGCCATCACCCCCGTTGATTGCCAGCACTCCGACCCCGCAGGCGGCGAGCTCGGCCAGCGCGGGCCCTACATCGGCCATGGCATGGGTGACCCGGTGGTGTATACCCGGGCAGCGGGCCACGCGGGCATGAATGCGCTCGAACTGGTCGCGGTTATGTCCGCTGCCGGGATTGCTGATGAGGCCTATCGGGCCCCCGGCCCGATTCACGCCGGGGGCGTCCGCAGGGTCACCGCCTTGAGGTTGATCTCGGCGCGGCCCACCCGGGGGGCGGTGCCGCGCAGCTGCAGCGGCACGGAGGAATCCTGGTCGAACAGCACGGTGATCTCGCCACTGAGGCCCAGCAGGCTGAAATCGGGTTTCTCCACCTGTTCCCCGAGTGGGCTCACCGCCAGTGTAACGCCGTCAGTTTGACGGGTGCCTGTGACCGCCGCGCCCCCGGCCACCTGGTAATTCACCTTGATGGGAGGGCCGTCGCTGTGGGTCATATGCACGCGGTAAAAATTGAACTCGGTGTTGATCACTACATCCGCCGCGGCCTCGGGGGACGCCAGGAAGCGGCCGGCCAGGTCCAGCAGGGCGTAGGCGTCGGTCACCGCCATGCCGGTTGCGCCCTCGGGGTAGGCGATCTCCTTGTGGCTGCTCACCGGCCATTCACAGGGGGGAGCGGTGGTGCCCGCCGGCGGATCGCGCCGCACGCGCAGGATGTGATCGGGGAGAAAATCGTAGGTCTTGTAGCGCTGTTCGTCACTCTTGCCCCTGCTCAGGCGCGACCGGTAGCTGGCGCGGCCATCCGCCGCCGCCAGGTCCAGCACCACTTCCTCGGAGTTGCTGGCTATCGAGCTGTTTGCCGTCAGCCTCCAGCGCCCGGGGTCGACGCTGTCCGGCACAATCTCCACCCGCGAGCTGGCAGTAACGAAAAACGCCTGTTGCTCAAATTCCAGCACCTGCCAGGGCGGCAGCGGGGCCGGGGTGCTCTCGGCGGCCACGGCCGGCAGGCCGGCCAGGGTCGCCAGTGACAGCAGGCCCGAGCAAATCAGGGGTTGGCAGGTCAGTCTTCTCATTGGTCATGTCCCGGGTAGCGAACGGTTACCGGCTCGTGGCGAACCGGGTGTGCAGCCATGATAAGCGCCACGGGCAGCCAGAAGAACAGCCACAACTCCTTGGGCTCCAGTATCAGTCGGTCGTAATCCATTGCGATGGAGGTCATTCCGTACAGCAGCAGCGCCAGGTAGATGCGTTCACCCCGCAGCCGATACAGCTGCCATGCCCAGTGGACGGCCACACCGAGTATAGCTGCGAGCAGGGCCAGGCCCACCAGGCCGCCGTCGCGCAGGGTGGCCAGGTAGCTGTTGTGGGCGTGATTGAACAGCTTGCCATAGGCCGGCACCCGGGGGTCCACCAGGTAGCCGTGGCCAAACCACCAGTAACCCTGCATGTCCACCAGCACCTGCTGCCAGATGCCGGGCCTGAAGGAGAAATCACCCACCCGGTTGATCCAGAGCGCCGGGTTGCTGGCCATCAGCGCCCACAGGGTGGCCATGCCGACAACGGCTACCGCGAGGGCCCGGTAGCCCACCAGTATCAGCAGGCCCACGCACACCGCTGCCATGGCGGTGCGCGACTGCGTGAGCACGACCAGGCTGAGCAGTGCCAGTGCCAGCGTACAGTACACGGCGCGGTTGTCGCGCCCGCGCTCGGTGAACACGTAGTGCATGCAAAGTACCAGGAATATGCCGTAGGCAGAGCCGGCTTTATTCTGGTGATGCATCACCCCCAGTGGTTCGAGCCGGGAAACGGGGAAGGGATTGGCGCTGTACCAGGCGACTATCGATACCAGCGCCGCGGCCGCGGCCAGCCAGGTGGCGCGGTGGGCCAGCCGGTCCATCCAGTGGGCCTGGCGGATCCACAGGTAGCCGCTGACATAGCAGAAGCCCAGGACGCAGAGGCTGTAGCCCAGGGTCTGCAGGGCCGCGACCGTCTCGAAATCGGCGGTCCATACCAGGGTCCCCATCATGTACGCCGTGTACACCAGCAACAGTCCGGCCAGGATATTGGCGCGGTAAAAGTCCGCCAGTTCACGCCACAGCAGCAGGACGGCGGGGAGCACCAGGATGTAGTACAGTTTGCGGTGACCGGAGGCCATCGGCAGCAGGAAGTAGCCGGCGACGAACAGGGTGTAAAAGTACACCATTCCCCGGTCCAAAAGGAACCGCTGGGTTGCCTTGAAATCCATATATATCAAATACTTGCGAAGGCCAATCGAAAGCCGTTAAAAATACCACATAATCTTGAGAATGGCTTGATCATCCTATAACCTTCGCCACTTCATCTGCCCCGACCAGGGGAATAGGTACATATACCATGCACATGATAATCAAGCGACTGACCAAGTGGCTGGTTCGCGCTATCTGCATTTTCCTGCCTGAGGCAAAAGCTCACGAGCTGGAGCGCTGGCGCCGGGGGCGCGAGGAGTTCTGGAAGTATAACCGCTGCCAATACATCTTTGCATCCTACGGCAAGAGCGGCCGCACCTGGGTGAGGGTAATGATCTCCCGCTATTTCCAGCTGGTTTACAAGCTGCCCGACAATATCCTGATGGGTTTCGACAATTACACCCGGCTCAACAAGGACATCCCCAAGATCTTCTTCACCCATGACAACTACCTGCGTGGGTTCACGGGCAATGTCGACTCGAAAAAGGATTTCTACAAAAAGAAAACCGTGCTGCTTGTGCGCAACCCCATAGACGTCGCGGTATCACAGTTCTTCCAGTGGAAGTACCGCATGCGCCCGGAAAAGAAGGCGATGAACAAGTACCCGGAGCACGAGGCAAATATTTCGGTGTACGATTTCGTCAAGGACGAAAACCAGGGCCTGTCACATATCATCGAGTTCATGAATAACTGGGCGCGGGAGCTGTCGAAAATCGAGCATCTGCTGGTGGTGCGCTACGAGGACCTGCGCTCCAGCCCCGAGCGTGAGATGGGCCGTATCGTGGAATTCCTCGGTATGGAAGCCAACGAGGATTACCTGAAGGACACTGCTGAATTCGCCTCGGTGGAAAACCTGCGGAAAAAGGAGCAGGAAAACTATTTCTGGCGCAGTGGCAGCCGGGTGCAGGCCAAGGATGTCAACGACCCCAATACCTTCAAGGTGCGCAAGGCCAAGGTGGGCGGCTACCGCGATTATTTTGACGATGATCAAGTGGCGGAGCTGGAGGGAATGGTAGATTCGCGCCTGTTGCCGGCGTTTGGTTATACGGCCGCGGAGGAGAAGGGGGCCAGGTAATGGACAAGTGCGTGTTCATTCACACCAACGAACGCCAGTGGCTGGGTGCGCTGGTGGCGGAGTATTCATTCCGCCGCAATTCCCGCCATGCTGACAAGTTTGATGTGCGTTTCATCCATACCCGCGATTATCCTTTCCTGGCAGCCCGCGAAGGCCAGAGCTTCCTGCGCGGTGGCACCACCAGGGTCTGGCACATGGACGACCTGCAGTCGTTTACGCCGCTGCGCTTCATGCCGCCGCAACTCATGAACTGGCAGGGCAGGGCCGTGGTGACCGACCCCGACGTGTTCGCCGCCGGCGACGTATACGAATTGCTGGAGCGGGACATGGGCGGCAAGGCCGTCATGGGCCGCCATCGCTCCGGCAAGTCGGAGAAGGGCTACCAGGTCGCGACCAGCGTGATGCTGCTGGACTGCGCGAAGCTCGCGCACTGGAACGCAGAGGAGATGTTCGGCCAGTTGTTCCGCTCGGAAAAGGATTACAAGGAGTGGATGGTGCTGGCCTACGAGGACCCCGCCACGATCGGTTACCTCGAGGACTGCTGGAACGATTTCGACCACCTCGACGCCAACACCCGGCTGCTGCACAATACCAAGCGCCGCACCCAGCCCTGGAAAACCGGCCTGCCGGTGGATTTTACCCCGGCGGACAAGTTCAAGGACAAACCCCTGCTGGCGTCGCTGAACCGGCTGCGGGCCAGCGTGTTTGGCGAGTACGGCCTGCTGGGGCGCTACCATGAACACCCGGACAAGCAGCAGGAGGCCTTTTTCTTCGGCCTGTTGCAGGAGTGCCTGGATTGCGGGCATGTCAGCGAGCAGCTGGTCCGGGACGAAATCAGCAAGAACCATGTGCGCCACGATGCCTTCGAGGTACTGGCGCGGACACCGCCACTGGCGAGCAGGGCCGCATGAAATACCTGGATATCGAACAGCTGCGCAGCCTCGATCGCGCCGACTTTCTCAAGATCAAGCCGTACCCCTATTACAACCACGAGGGTGTGCTGACCGAGGCGGGGTTCCAGGATCTGCTTGCGAATATGCCGCCGGTAGAAATGTTCAAGCACAATTTCGGCTATGAGCGCAGGGCCGGGCAGGCTCCGCACGATCGCTACTCCCTGGAATACGAACCCGGTATGCCGGTGCCCCAGCCGTGGCAGGATTTCATCGGTGAATTGCGCAGCGATGCCTACCGCAACGAGATTGCGCGCCTGCTGGGAGCGAAGAAAATCGAGTTCCGGTTTCACTGGCACTACACGCCTTCCGGCTGCGACGTGTCGCCCCACTGCGATTCGAGTCGCGAGCACGGCTCCCATCTTTTTTACTTCAACTCGAAGGATGACTGGGACCCGGCCTGGGGCGGCTCCACCCTGGTGCTGGACGATGGCGGCCGCCTGGACTACAACACTGCCCCCGACTTCGACGAGTTCGACGCGGCCATCGAGTGCAAATCCATCGGCAACTACAGCTCGCTGATGTTGCGCACCGACCACGCCTGGCACGCTGTGCGCGCCATCGATTGCCCCGAGGGTTACCTGCGCCGGATATTTATCGTGGTGGTGAACCCGGTGAGCCTGTTCTGGAAAGTGCGTGACCGGGTTATCGGCAAGAAGATCCAGCGCCTCTGAAGCGCTGGCTGTTCCGGCCGGGGGTGAACTCCACCTGTGGCTGTGCCGGCGCGAGACAGCGACCGGTGGTTCCGGCCAATTCCTGCGTGAGGTATTGTCGCGCTATGCCGGGGTGATCCCGGCGCAGTTGCGCTTCAGCCGCGGGCCGCAGGGCAAACCCGCCCTGGCTGCACCGGCGATGCCCCTGGATTTCAACCTGAGTGACAGCGGCGACTGGCTGGCGCTGGTGGTCAGTGACGGCGCCGGCGTCGGTGTGGATATCGAATACTGTGACCCCGACCGCGATGTGCTCAAGCTGGCGCGCCGCTGTTTTTCCGCCGCCGAGCTGGCGGACCTGCAGGCCTGTAGCCCGGCGCAGCGGATGGGCCGTTTCTACGATTACTGGACCCTCAAGGAAGCCCATATCAAGGCCGCCGGAGGATCCCTCGGGCGGGAGCTTGAAAGCA
>JAOUDU010000123.1 GCA_029859085.1 Gammaproteobacteria bacterium
CGCCTACGGTAACTCCAGTTTCTATGATGCCTACTGGAGTGTGCTGCCGCCGTTTCTGGCGCTGTACTGGCTGGCGGTGGGCGATGCCGCCGCGCCCCCGCTGCGGGAGTTGCTGGTGCTGGGGCTGATCCTGTACTGGGCCACCCGCCTGACCCTGAACTGGGCCTACTTCTGGGAGGGTATGCACCACGAGGACTGGCGCTATGTGCTGCTGCGCAACAAAGCGCCGCGCTGGGCGCTGCTGACGGATTTCTTCGGGATCCACCTGTTCCCCACTTTCCAGGTATTCGCCGGCCTGCTGCCGGTCTACGCGGTCTACTGCCTCGGGGAGCGGCCCTTCGGCTGGCTCGATATCGTGGCCGGACTGGTCACGGCCGGGGCGATCACCCTGCAGATGCTGGCCGATTTCCAGCTGCACGGCTTCATCCGCACGCGGCGCGAGGGCGAACAGCTGGAAACCGGCCTGTGGAGCTGGTCGCGGCACCCCAACTACTTCGGCGAGCTGGGCTTCTGGTTCGGCCTGTTCCTGTTCGGCCTGGCCGCCTACCCGCAGGGCTGGTACTGGCTCTGGCTCGGTGTCGGCCTGATGGTGCTGATGTTCATGTTCGCCAGCATCCCGCTGATGGAACAGCGCAGCCTCGAACGCCGCCCGGAATATGCCCGGGTGATCGAGTCGGTGTCCATGCTGGTGCCGCGGCCGCGTAAAAAAGCCCCCTGAGGCTGCAAAAATTTCCCCGTAACATGGCGTTCTGACCCGCGTTCTCGCGTAACATTCGCGGTTCAGCCGAGCAGGGGAATCGGAATGCGTGTTTTCAGCGGGGCAGCGCTTTTGCTGCTGGGTGTGATTTTTACCGGCGCCGCAGCCGCGGACTGGATCGAGCAGAGCAACGCCAATGCCATGCTGGTGCTGGAAAGCCAGGCCAAATTCGATCCGGAGTGGATTGCCCGGGTGGGACTCAGCCAGTTCGACCCGGATGTGACGGACCTCGGGGCGAATCTCGAGGAGCGCCAGGACGCCAGCGACCGCCTGTTGCTGGCAGAGTTGAACAAACGCCTGGCGCTGCAACAGGACCCCAGGGTGCACGAGGACCTGGAGATCCTGGTCCAGGCCCTGGAAGATGGGATCGAGACCCGGCGTATCGACAGCGCCTGCCTGCTGCCTTACTACAATATCCACGGCTTGCTGTTCAACAGCTTCAATGCCCTGCTGGACCCGAGAAACGACAAGGCGCGTTACGCGGCTGCCCTGGAGCGCCTGCGCAAATACAACGGCCGCGCAGACGGCTATACCCCGATCACCGAGCTTGCCCGGGCGCGATCCACCGAACGCTTCGACGTGCGGGGCTTGCTGGGACCCTATCGCACTGAACTGGAAACCGATCTTGCGGATGCGCCGAGATATATCGCCGGTATCCGGGACCTGTTCCGGAATTCCGGGTTGGAAGGCTGGGAGGCGGACCTTGCCCTGCTGGAGACCCAGCTGGCGGACTACCTGGACTGGCTGCGCGCGGACATGGTGCCCCGGGCCCGCCCGGATTACCGCCTGCCGGCCGAGGTGTATACCAACAACCTGAAAAACTATGGCGTCCGGGCAACACCCGAGCAGCTGATTGCGCAGGCGCAGTACAGCTACCAGCTTATTCGCAGCCAGATGTCTGCCAGGGCACGCCAGCTTGCCCTGTTGCGGGGCTGGGAGGACAGGAGCCTGCTGGGGGTCATCCGCAGGCTGAAGCGGGAGCAGATTCCCCCGGACAAGGTACTGCCGGTGTACAAACAGCATCTCGCCGAGATCGAGGACATCATTCGCCGGGAGGACATCATCACCCTGCCGCAGCGCGACGCAGCCATCCGTTTGGCCACCGAGGCCGAGTCCGCGGCAATCCCCGCCTCCTTCATGAACCCGCCGCAGTTGATCAACAACACGGGCCAGTACGGTGAGTTCGTATTGGTCCAGACCAACCCCGCGCTCGAGGGCGACGCGGTGATGGACGACTGGAGCCACGACGCCGTCACCTGGACACTGACGACCCACGAGGCCCGACCCGGCCACGAACTGCAGTTTGCCGCCATGGTGGAGCATCGCATATCCCTGGCCCGGGCCCTGTTCGCCTTCAACAGCGCCAACGTGGAAGGCTGGGCGCTCTACGCCGAAGTGATCATGCAGCCCTACCTGTCGCCAGAGGCGCAGCTGTTCTCTCTGTATGCACTGGCCTGGCGCGCCGCCCGGATGTTCCTGGACCCGATGGTCAATACCGGGCAGCTGACGCGGCAGCAGGCGGAGGATTTCCTGGTGGAGCAGCTCGCGATGTCGCGGCCGATGGCCAGTTCCGAGGCGGATCGCTACGCCTTCCGTTCCCCCGGCCAGGCCACGTCCTACTATTATGGCTTCATGGCGCTGATGCGCCTGCGCACCGAGCTTGAAATCGCCCTCGGTGACCGGTTCAACCAGCGGGAATACCACGATTTCATTATCGCGCAGGGGCTGCTGCCGCCAGACCTGATGCGGGAGGCGGCGCTGGCCAGGTTTGTGCACACCGCGGGGGATGCGCCGGCAATACCATGAGCGACACCGATATCCCCCGGCAGCTGGCGCTGCAGTACGCCCGGTGCGCGGACGACCGCGACTTTGCCGCCATGCGCGACATCGTCACCCCGGATTTTAGCCAGCGGGGACCACACTGGCACTGCGAGGGCGCGGACGCTTTCATCGCCCAGCTGAAATTCCTCGAGGACAATTTCAGCGCCACCCTGCATATGGTGGGAAACCAGCTGGGCAGCTGGTCCGGGCAGCGCTACCTCGGCGAGACCTACTGCATTGCCACTCACATGTACGAGCGCGACGGCGTGGGCCGCAAACTGGAAATGGGCATCCGCTATCGCGACGACATTGTGGCTTGCGGCGACAGCTTCCGGTACGCATCGCGCGACCTGGTGGTGGTGTGGACCAGCGACCAGCCCCTGGTGAGCTAGCCGCCATCCCAGCGATTGGTGAACAGGATTTCCTCCACCGGCTTGCGCTTGAGCCTGGTCAACTGCTTCAGTGGTTTTCCCAGGGGCATGATGGCCGCCACCGCCCAGTCAGCGGGAATGTTCAATAATGCCTGCACCTGCGGCTCGGCGGCGACGCCCCAGGTCGTCATCGTGCCGCCGTAGCCCTCGTTGCGGGCGGCCAGCAGGATATTCCAGGCCAGCGGGTAGATGGAGCCGCCGCTGACCAGGCCGATACGGTCGAGATCCTTGTCCATGCTGGCCACCAGGCCAAGGTCGACGGTAACCACCAGCAGGGTGGGTGCCTTGCGAATATGCGCGACCAGCCATTGGGGCGGTTCCGCCCTGGCGACCTGCTCGTCAGTGATCGCACTGGCGTGGATCGTGTTGAGCGGGCTCTCGCCTGCCTGTACTTCCAGCAGGTAACGCGCGGCGGTGGGCAGTGACAGGTCGGCGAGGCGTTCCCTGGTCGCCACATCCGTGACATTGATGATGCGCCAGCCCTGGCGATTGCCGCCGCTGGGGGCAAACCGCGCGTTATCGACAATGCGGCGCAGCACTTCCTCCGGTACCGGCTCGCCGGTGAATTCCCGGCAGGCGAAAGTCGTGCGCATGACATCGTACAGTTCCATGGCCTTGCTGCTCCCGGTGAGTGTGGTGGCGCGGGAACAATAGCCCAGTAGCGTTTAATTGGGTAGCATCGGCGGCGTACCGCGGGTCCATGATCGCTACTGTCGATGGGCCCTGGCTGCAATAACCGCGGGATCCCGAGTGAACAGACTGAGAAATCCGGCCAGCAAATTCGGCCCCGGCATCCTGGTGACGGCGGCGTTTATCGGCCCGGGGACGGTGACCACGGCCAGCATCGCCGGCGCCCAGTACGGCTTTGCCCTGCTCTGGGCGCTGGCATTTTCCGTGGCGGCGACCATCGCGCTGCAGGAGATGGCGGCGCGCCTGGCGCTGGTGACCCGGCAGGGCCTGGCGGAGGCGCTGCGCAGCAGTTACGGCCAGGGTTGGCTCGGGTCCGCCGCGGTCATCCTCGTGGTCGCGGCGGTCGGGGTCGGCAATGCCGCCTACCAGACCGGCAATATAACCGGGGCGGCGCTGGGCCTGCAGAGTATCAGCGGGATCGGGCTGCAATGGTGGGCCCTGCTGGTGGGGCTGCTGGCCGCGGTGTTGCTCGGGTCCGGCACCTATGCCCTGATTGAAAAGTTATTGATCGCCCTGGTGCTGCTGATGAGCCTGGTTTTCCTGCTGACCCTGGTGATGGTGCGGCCCTCCCTGGGGGCCATGCTCGATGGCTTGCTGGTACCGTCCCTGCCCCCGGGCTCCCTGCTCACGGTCATGGCCCTGATCGGTACCACGGTGGTGCCCTACAACCTGTTCCTGCATGCCAGCGCGGTGCAGGAAAAATGGGGTCCGGAAGTCGGCAGGGAGCAGGCACTGCACGAGTCTCGGATCGACGCGGGTTTTTCAATCGGCCTGGGAGGGCTTGTTACGCTGGCGATAGTGAGCACCTCGGCAGCGGCCTTTTTTGGCAGTGATGTGGCGTTTTCCGCCGCCAGCATGTCGGAGCAGCTCGAGCCCCTGCTGGGAGCCGGCGCGCGCTACCTGTTTGCGGCCGGCCTGTTCGCCGCCGGACTCAGCAGCGCGGTGACCGCACCGCTGGCCGCGGCCTATGCGGTCTGTGGCGCCATGGGCTGGCCGCGGGATTTGCGCGGCGGTCGCTTCCGGCTCATCTGGCTGGCGGTACTGCTGTGCGGCACCGGCTTCTCGGTCATCGGCATCAAGCCGCTGGCCGCCATTCTGTTCGCCCAGGCCGCCAACGGTTTCCTGCTGCCGTTCTGCGCGGTGTTTTTGCTGTTGATCATGAACCGGGGCGATATTCTCGGCCCCTATGTAAACAAGCCGCTCGCCAATACCCTCGGGGTGCTGGTGGTATTGGTTACCTTCGCCCTCGGGCTCCTGAAAATCCAGCAGGTCCTCGTCGCGCTGTAACGCCGGCCGGCAGGTTCAGCCGGACAGGAGGACCGGCCCGCCGGGGTTGCCGGGATACGCTCCGGGGAGCCGGACAACCCGAACAGGCTGTCGCTATCGGCTTGCAGGAACGATCCGTTTCGGTGTATTCGGCGTAGTCATGGGGTACAGCCCTGGAAATAACACGAGAGTCCCGCCATGAATGCACCCGCCCAATCCGACGCCAGCCGGCAAATCGCCGCCACCATGTTCGCGCAGGTCTGCAGCTTGCAGGACCGGTTCCGCCAGCGCGCAGGCGCGACCCGGGAGGCCCGGCGCCTCCCTGTGGAGAGCGTGCAGGAGCTGCAGGACGCCGGCTTTTTCCTCGCCCTGCAGCCGCAGCGCTTCGGCGGCTACGAGCTCGATCCGCAGGATTTTTTCCGCATGCAGTGCGCCATCGCCGAGGGGTGCATGTCCACCGCCTGGGCCGCCGGCATTGTCGCGGTGCACGCCTTCCAGCTGGCCCTGATGGACGAGCGCGCCCAGCAGGAGGTGTGGGGTGACGATATCCATACCCGGATCTCGTCCTCCTACGCACCCCTGGGCAAGGTGACGCCGGTAGACGGCGGCTTCCGGCTGAGTGGCCGCTGGGGCTGGAGTTCCGGCTGCGATCACTGCAGCTGGGTGCTGCTGGGCGCCATCGTCCCGGGAGGTGGCTACCGGACTTTCCTGGTACCGAGGCCCGACTACGTCATCGAGGACACCTGGTTTTCGATGGGGCTGCAGGGCACCGGGTCGAACGATATTGTGGTGGACGATGCCTTCGTTCCCGAGTATCGCACCCACAGGCAGGAGGATGGATTTACCGGCAACAATCCCGGTGTAGCCATCAACACGGCGCCGCTGTACCGGCTGCCCTGGGCGCAGACCTTCATTCGCGTGGTTTCGACCCCCGCTATCGGTGCCGCCCGGGAGGGCCTGCGCCTCTACCGTGAAGCGGTCAAAGGCAAGGCCAGCGGCGACATCACCAAGCTGGCCGGAGATGTGGGCACGCTGGAGCGAATCGCTTTTGCGAGCCATGAAATCGACGCGATGGAAGCGCTGCTGTACCGCAACTTCGACAATATGATGGCCGCCGCAACGCGTGGCGAAGCCATTTCTATCGAGGACCGGGCGCTATACCGTTACCAGGCATCCCTGGTGATCGAGAAATCCATCGGGGTCATCGATGCCCTGTTTTCCTCGGCGGGTGGTGCGTCCGTATTTGCCGGCAGCGAGATTCAGCAGCGCTTCCTGGACATCCACACGGCCAGGGCGCATGTCGCCAATAACCCGACCTCGTTTGCCCGCAACCTCGGGGCATTGAAGCTGGGCGCTGAAAACCAGGACTACTTTATCTAGGCGGGAGAAAGCCGCGCGGTGGTGTGATCACCCGCTTCCCACTCTACTGGCAGTGGGAAACAGGTGACGGGACTTCATCGATCCGTTGCTATTTTGGTACCGGGCCGACGCCGCCATCGCGCACAGTAACGCTTTGGTATAGCCGCTGGCTGTCACAGCTCACCGTGCCACCAAAGATCTGCTGGGCCTTGGCCCAGCTCTGGCCATTGGTGTAGGCCTCCCAGTCGGCACCGTAGGCGAGATAGTCGGGGTAGCTGTAGACGAGTTTATAATTCCAGGTCGGGTTGTTCTGGCCCGCGCCCGGGAAGAAAGCCCAGACGCCAGCCTTGGAACCGATGGAATCCAGGTTTGCCGACCAGGCCCTGTTTGCGGCCATGGCGTCCTGGACGGTCTTGCCTTCAGCGACGGTGCAGTTGCTGAATAACGCCAGACCGCTCTTGCCGGGCCAGCCTTCTGCCGGCGGGCGGATGTTGACGGAAGCGGCGCTGGAGTGCTCACTGCATGTCATCACCTTGTCGAACTCATCGGCCAGGCCGCCATTCTCATCGGCCCAGGCCTGCATGCCCTTGCCCATGTCATTGCCGTTGGCCCAGACGCCCAGCCAGGCCACGTCGATCGGCATATTCACAGAGGTGAGTACCGGTACCATCACCCAGGCGCTGTAGGCAACCCCCTTGCTTTTGTCCATCCACTTGTTCCATTTCGCCACCACCGCGTTCAGGTCGGCCATGCCCTTGCCGTCGTTGAAGTTGCACAGGTAGGAGTCGATGGCGGCGAAGGCCGGCGGCGGGGTGGATGCCTGGGCGAACAGATTGCCGCTCCACAGGGCAGAAACGAGGAAACTGATGGTTGCTGTGTGTTTAAGGATTTTCATAGTGCGGTCTCTTCTTGTTGTCGGTTCCGGGGTGAAGCCGGCCACCCGGGCGGGTGATACCGGTTGAGGTTTCAGTATAGACACCGACTCCCGGGCCAGATTTCGAGACCTAGACTTTCTGGGTATAAAAAAAGATGTTTTAGTGCCACTTTGCGATGGAAGAGACCGGCCGCTCACCACACCGGCGTATTTACTGGCCCGCCCCGGGCTCGCGCTGTTACCTCGTGCCAACTCTCACCACCACCTTACCTTCAACCTTGCCACCGGCAATATGCTCCAC
>JAOUDU010000124.1 GCA_029859085.1 Gammaproteobacteria bacterium
GTCGAAATCGCCTATCGATTGGACGTCAACGAGTTTCGCGGGCAGCGGTCGGTGCAGCTGGTTATCGAGCATTTGGTGCCGTTTTGATTACTCGGGCTGATGCCCTGAGTTTCGGCCTGTGCTTGCGGCGGACGGCGGTTAAGCCAGGGCTGGACTCGCCGTAAATACATCCATGTAGGCTCGTATCGCGCATCCATGCGCTCTACGGTCCAGCCCTGGCTTAACCGCCCTCCACCGCGCAATGAGATCGAGCGTATCTCCAGAAATCCCTTGGCACCTCCTGTAGCCTATCAGTCCAGTGTTCCGAACAGATCAGCCATTTGGCGGCGCCAGGTTTCTATCAGTGAGCCATGCTGTGTTTTGCCTTTCCCGCCTTTTTGCCGCTCGGTGTAAGCACAGGGTAGCGGATATGTGGGAACTGGACCGTCTGAGGCCATGGATGGCCGAAGCGAGCCTACATGGATGTACTTGCGGCGTGTCCAGGTACCACATATCCGCTGACCTGGGCGCGAGACCGAGGACAAATACGGATACCTGAACTGAATGAAGTCGTGATCCCGACACGGGCGTGAGACAGAGAACCTGCGGTCCGGCTACATTACCTGAGGCTCCCAATTCAATTCTGCCGGCAATATTGGTAAGATGCGCCCCCTTTGACGAAACCGGTTACCCCCATGCTCGAGATCAACCCGCTGGTACAGACACTGAAGGATATCGACGCGCGCACTGACGTGCTTAGGGGGTATCTTTGACTTCGATATCAGCAAGGAGCGCCTCGCGGAGGTAGAACTCGAGCTGGCCGAGCCCAGCGTCTGGGACGACCCCAAGCGCGCCCAGGAACTGGGGCGTGAGCGCTCCGCGCTGGAGAGCGTCGTCAGCACCATCGAGAAACTCACCAGCGGCGCGGCGGACGCGTCCGACCTGCTGGAGCTGGCCGCCGGTGAGGACGACGCCGACACCGTCGCCGTGGTGGAGAAGGAAATCGACGGCCTGCTGGCGCTGCTGGAACAGCTCGAATTCCGCCGCATGTTCAGCGGTGAGATGGACATCAACAACGCCTACCTCGATATCCAGTCCGGCTCCGGCGGCACCGAGGCCCAGGACTGGGCGGAAATGATGCTGCGCATGTACCTGCGCTGGGGCGAGGCCCACGGCTTCAAGACCGAGCTGATCGAGGTATCCGCGGGGGAAGTGGCCGGTATCAAGAGTGCCACCATCCACTTCGAGGGGGAGTACGCCTACGGCTGGCTGCGCACCGAGACCGGCGTGCACCGGCTGGTGCGCAAATCGCCCTTCGACTCCGGCAACCGCCGCCACACTTCCTTCTCCTCGGTATTCGTATCGCCGGAGATCGATGACAACATCGAGATCGACATCAACCCGGCGGACCTCAAGACCGACACCTACCGGGCCAGCGGCGCCGGCGGCCAGCACATCAACAAGACCGACTCCGCGGTGCGCATCACCCACAAGCCCAGCGGCGTCGTGGTGCAGTGCCAGACCGAGCGCTCCCAGCACCAGAACCGGGACAACGCGATGAAAATGCTGCGGGCCAAGCTGTACGAGATGGAAATCCAGCGCCGCAACGAGGTGAAGCAGGCGACGGAGGACAGCAAGGCGGACATCGGCTGGGGCAGCCAGATCCGCTCCTACGTGCTGGACCAGTCGCGGATCAAGGACCTGCGCACCGGCGTGGAGACCAGCAACACCCAGGCCGTGCTGGATGGTGACATCGACCAGTTTATCGAGGCCTCGCTGAAAAGCGGGCTGTAAGCGAGAACAATCATGAGCGAGCAGGACCAGGCGGCGAACACGCCGCAGGAAGAGAACAAACTGATTGCGGAGCGGCGCGCCAAACTCAGCCAGCTGCGCCAAAAGCGCAATGCCTTCCCCAACGACTTCCGTCGCACCGCGATGGCCGGCCACCTGCAGCGCGAGTACGGGGAGTCCGCCAAGGAGGAACTGGAACAGGCGGACAGGACCTATGCGGTGGCCGGCCGGCTGATCCGCAACCGCGGCGCGTTCCTGCTGATCCAGGACGACAGCGGCCAGATCCAGCTGTACGTGGACCGCAAGGGCCTGGACGCGGCCGCGCTGGAGGACATCAAGGGCTGGGACCTGGGGGATATCGTCGCCGCCAGCGGCCCGATCCACAAGTCCGGCAAGGGCGACCTGTATATCAATATGCGCGAGGCGCGGCTGCTGACCAAGGCGCTGCGCCCGTTGCCGGACAAGTACCACGGCCTGGCCGACCAGGAGACGCGCTACCGCCGGCGCTACGTCGACCTGATCGTCAACCCGGAATCCCGGGAGGTGTTTCGCACCCGCTCGAAAATCATCGGGTTTATCCGGGATTACATGGGTGAGGCGGGATTCATGGAAGTGGAAACACCGATGATGCAGGTGATCCCCGGCGGCGCGGCGGCGAAGCCCTTCGTCACCCACCACAACGCCCTGGACCAGGACATGTACCTGCGGATAGCGCCGGAGCTGTACCTGAAGCGGCTGGTGGTGGGCGGCTTCGAACAGGTATTCGAGATCAACCGCAGCTTCCGCAACGAGGGCCTGTCCACCCGCCACAATCCCGAGTTCACCATGCTCGAGTATTACTGGGCCTACGCCGATTACCGGGACGCGATGGACCTGACCGAGGACATGCTGCGCAAGCTGACCCAGCAGGTGCTGGGCAGTACAACGGTGCGCTACCAGGGCAGCGAGTACGACTTCTCCCGCCCGTTCCGGCGGATATCGGTGTTCGATTCAATCCTGGCCTACAACGACCAGGTCAGCCCGGACCAGCTGGCGGATGAAACCGCCGCCCGCGCCATCGCCACCGGCCTGGGCATCCCGCTGAAGGACAGCTGGGGGCTGGGCAAGGTGCAGATCGAGATATTCGAGAAAACCGTGGAGCACCAGCTGGACCAGCCGACCTTCATCACCGCCTATCCCACCGAGGTGTCCCCCCTGGCGCGGCGCAGCGACGCCGACCCGTTCGTCACCGATCGTTTCGAGTTCTTCGTCGGCGGGCGTGAGCTCGCCAACGGTTTCTCGGAGCTCAATGATGCCGAAGACCAGGCCCAGCGCTTCCTGGACCAGGTCGCGGAGAAGGATGCCGGCGACGAGGAGGCCATGCATTACGACCACGATTATATCCGCGCCCTGGAGTACGGCATGCCGCCGACCGCCGGCGAGGGTATCGGCATCGATCGCCTGGTCATGCTGCTGACCGACTCGCCCTCCATCCGGGATGTGCTGCTGTTTCCCCATATGCGGCCGGAATAGGGGCGGGGCGGGTGCGGCGCCGGGCCCGGCCCGCCCCCGGGCGGGAAGCTGCAAGCGCGCGCTTCTCGGTTTGGGCCAAGTGGGCTAAACTGGCGTTTTACTTGCCGACCGAGACCTGTGTTTTGCCTGTGCCCCGCACCAGAGTAGCCGCACCGCTTGCCCTGGCCCTGTTGTTGCAGGCGTGTACCGCGGTGCCAGCCGTGCCGCCTGCTCCAGCCCCGACCCCCATTGCCGCTGCGACACCGGGTGAGGCGCCTGTCGCCGGCGGTGACCAGGCGACGGAGCTCACCCTCAACATGCCGCAGAGCAAGGAATGCGACTGTGCCCAGGCCGCTGCGATCGACTATACCTTCCTGGACAAGGGCTACCGGGCCCTGCTGAACGGGGAGTACGAGGACGCGATGCAGCATTTCCAGCGCTACCAGCGGCTGGAGTCATCCCCCCGGGCCGACCTGGAAGCGGGTATCGCCATCGCCTACGTGATGATGCTGCCGCGCAGTGCCTTTTACGACCCGGTCGCGGCGCGCAAGTCTTTCAGCGTATTGAAGGAACAGAACGCCAAAGAGCTCAAGGTGCACGATTACACCCGGCTGATGCGCCAGGCGCTGCTGAACCTGCTCGAGTTGCAGGACGATATCGACAAGCTCAAAACCGACAATGCCTCCCTCAAGGAAGACCTCAGGAAGCGCGAGGAGGCGCTCAAGCGCCTGCGGGACCTGACCCTGAAGGCAGCCGAATAGTAAACGTCGAGCCCTTGCCGGGTGTGCTCCGCACCTGGATGCTTCCACCCATCAGTTCGCAGTAGTCACGGCAGATTGCCAGCCCCAGCCCGGTACCGCCGTAATTGGCGCTGGTGGATGCGTCGGCCTGGACAAAGGCGTCGAAAATACGCCCCTGCTGTTCCCGGGTCATGCCGATACCCGTATCCTGGACTGAAATCTGCAGCCGGTCCTCCTGCTCCCCCAGGGTCCTGGCGGTTACCGTGATGACCCCCTGCTGGGTGAATTTACAGGCGTTGCTCAGCAGGTTGGTAAAGACCTGGCGGAATTTCGCCGCATCGTTGTGAAGTAGCGGCAGCTCGCTGAAATCGGACACCACCAGCTCGTTGCCGTTGTCCCGCAGCAGCGGGGCGAGGGCGTCGCAGACCTGCGCCAGGATCTCTCCCGGCTGGAAGTCCTCGCGGTGCAGCGACATCTTGCCGGTTTCAATCTTCGACAGGTCGAGGATGTCATTGATCAGCGACAGCAGCTGCCGGCCCGAGCGGATGATCTTCTCGAGGTCGAGCTGGAACTGGCCGCGGTCGATCTCATGCTCGTCCGCCAGTTCGTCGTGCAGCATTTCGCTGTAGCCGATGATGCCGTTCAGCGGCGTGCGCAACTCGTGGCTGACGTTGGCCAGGAACATGCTCTTGGCGGCGTTGGCCTCATCGGCGGCATCCCTGGCGTTGCTGACGTCTTCCATCGCATTGCGCAGTTTGTCCGACATGTCGTTGAAGGCCGTCGCCAGGTCCCCCAGTTCACCGCTGTCCTCGATATTGTCTATGCGGTAGTCGAGATCGCCGCTGCCGATCCGCTGGGTGCCTGTCTTGAGCTTCTTGAGGGACTTGTTGGTGTATCGAACCAGGAAAAAGCCGAGGGTCGCCGTCAGGAAAATGGAGGCGAAGAAGCCGATCACCGTGATGCGGTCAGTCAGCGCGATGGTGCGGTCGATGATGTTCGCGCGCTGTACCGCGATGAAGGCCTGGCGCTGTTCCAGTTCCTTCAGGCGCTGGCTGGTTTCGAGGTAGGACAGGGGACTGTCCATGTCGGCCTTGAAACCGGGGTCGTTGTAGTTGCGGTAAAAGGCCAGCCAGCCATCGAGGAGCACCACGCTGCTCTCCCACAATTTCTGGTAGTGCAGCTGGGTCACATCGTGGCTCAGGTCCCCCAGCTTGAGGATCTTGTCCCTGATATTCTGGAGCTCGCCCTGGGCCTGCTCGAGCTCCTTGCTCTCCAGCTGGTCCGCGGTGGTGTCCCGCAGGGTGGACAACACCAGGATCTGCTGGCGCTGGTCGTTCAGCAGCTGTTCCACCTGCGTGGACAGCTGGGCGGCGGTCACCGAATTGCGGTAGGCGATCATGCTCTCGTTACGCGCGTAGCTGCCCCAGAAGTGGGTACCCACGTTGACCGCGAACAGGATCAGGATGGTAACGAGGGAGAGGGTAAGGCGTCGGCGCAGGCTCATGGACGGGTGAGGGTCCCGATCTTGCGCAGCAGTTCCGGGAAGTCCACCGGCTTGGTCGCGTAGTCGTCGCAGCCGGCCTTCAGGGCCTTGAGACGGTCCTCCTCCATCGCGTGGGCGGTGAGGGCGATGATCGGTATGTGGTTGATGCGCTCGTCCTGGCGCGCCCTGCGGCATGCGGTCCAGCCGTCCAGTACCGGCAGGCTCATGTCCATCAGCACCACCGCCGGCAGTTCGCTCACCATCAGGTCGAGCGCCTCCTGGCCGTCGGCGGCGGTAATCACCGTGAGGCCGGCCCGCTTGAGGCGCCGCAACAGCATTTCCCGGTTCAGCTCGTTATCCTCCACCAGCAGTATGGATCCGGTCATGTGGAGGCACCGAGGATCTGGTGGACGACTATGGACTGGTTGATGCCCTTGACGCTGATCTCCTGGCTGGTGCCGATACGAAAAGTCCCCGCCAGGCTGCGCAGGGTGCTGTCTGCAGCGAGGATTTCACCGCCGGCGGTCACGTCCTCGATTCGGGAGGTGACATTCATCGGGTGCCCGACAAAGCCGTACTTGCTGCGCCGCTCGGAACCGATATTGCCGGCGATCACGTCACCGGTGTTGAGCGCGATCCCGGTCTCGATCTCCGGCAGGCCCTCGGCCCTGTTCTGCGCGTTGATACCCGCCATGGCGGCCTGCATGGCCAGGGCGCATTGCACCGCGCGATCGGCGTCGTCATCGCGCCGCTGGGGTGCGCCGAACACCGCGAGGATCGCATCGCCGATGAATTCGTCGATGGTGCCCTGGTGGGCCATGATGATATCGGTCATGGCGCCCAGGTAACGGTTGAGCATGGTGACCACCTGGGCCGGGGCGAGGCGCTCGCTGATCGTGGTAAAGCCGCGGATGTCAGACATCATGATGGTGACGCGGCGCAGGTCCCCGCCCAGTTCCAGGCCCTCCGGTCGCTCCAGGATATCGGTCACTATCTCGTCGGACAGGTAGCGGCCGAAGGTGGCGCGGATGAATTTTTCATTGCGCTCCAGCTGCTGCCGGTACTGCTCCTCGCGGTCGTGCCAGCGCTTGCGTTCGATCCCGGCCTTGATCCGGGCCTGCAGCAGTACCGGGTTGAAGGGCTTGAACAGGTAGTCGTCGGCGCCGGCCTCTATGCATTCGATGATGCCGTCCATATCCTGGCTGCCGGAGATAACGATCACCGGGGTGGCGCGCCAGTCGGGATGCTCCTTGATGCGGCGCAACACCTCCCTGCCGTCCATCTCCGGCATCATCAGGTCCAGCAGCACCACGTCGACATCGGTTTGGCCGAGGGTGGTAAGGGCCTCGGCCCCGCTGGCCGCCGTCACCACGATATGGCCGCTGCGCGACAGGTAGCGGGCCACCAGCTCGCGGTTTTCCTGCAGGTCATCCACCGCCAGGATGAATCCCGGCTCCGACGCAATGCCCCGCTGGCTGTCCGCGCCTGCACCCGCTCCCGGGCCCGGGGTGGTGTCCTCGCTGTTGGCTGCCTGGACCGCCTTCAGCAGTCGCGTCAGCGCGGCCTTGAGCTCGGCGAATTCCGCGCCCGTGTCCTCGAGCAGCAGCTCGGCGTAGCCGCGAATCGCGGCCAGTACGTTCATCAGGTCGTGCCTGCTGGCGGGCTCACCCTGCTCGGCCAGCATCTCGTTGAGCCGCCTGCCGCCCTCGAACAGGTGGTCGAAGTCATCGGCGGAGTCAGGGGCAAGTTGTGACCCCGCGGCGGAGAACAGCTCGCGCAACTCCGCCATCGAGCGCAGCAGCAGCTCGCTCCAGAGGGCGGGGGCGGTGTTTGTAGTGTCACTGCTCACGGTTGCGGGGAATCCTTGAAGGTCGCTGCCAGTCCAGAGTATAACGATGCCGGTGGTGGTGTGGAAACGATGTCGAGATGGCGCCAGGGCGGGAGTTTCGCCGCCTGCGCCGGCAGCGTCCCCCA
>JAOUDU010000125.1 GCA_029859085.1 Gammaproteobacteria bacterium
TCGCCCTTTGGCGGTATCAAGATGAGCGGTATTGGCCGGGACGGCGGCGACTACAGCTTTGACTTCTACATGGAAACCAGGAACGTCTGCATCGCCCACGATACCCACAAGCTGCCTGTGTTGGGGCGCCCGGCCGAGGGGTGCCCGGCTGAGGGGCGCCCGGCCGAGGGGCGCCCGGCCGAGGGGCGCCCTGCCGAGGGGATAGTCGCATGAGTCTGTATTACCTGCAAAAGCTGCTGTACCAGTTGAATCGCGAGCCGGAACTGCAGCAGGCGTTTTTTGCCGACCGGGACCAGGTGCTGGCGAAGTACAAACTGGATGCGGAGGAACTCGCAGCCGTGAAGAAGCCGGATATCGGCATGCTTTATATCCTGGGCGTCAACGGCCAGATCCTGATGCACTACGCCGCGATGTGCGGCTACGCCTGGCCCGAGTATATCCAGGCCATGCGCGACGCACTGGCGGAACACGGCAATGTTCGCGCCGGGCTGTATGTGACCACCGACGGCAAGGGGGCGATATGAGCCTGGTATTTGCGGGGGTCTGCTCCCACGGACCGGGCATCACCGGCCGCAAGGCGATGGCGGACAGCGACGATGTGAGCAGCCTGTACGCGGCGATGGATGGCATGCGCCAGGCCATCGAGGCCAGCCGTCCGGATGCGCTGGTGGTGATCGCGGCGGAGCATTTCGCCAACTTCTTCATGAACAACATGCCCGCCTACTGCATCGGCATGGGAGAGGAGTACGAGGGACCGATCGAGGATCCCGCATGGCTGGGTATCCCGCGCACACAGGTGCCGGGTGCCCCGGACCTGTCGCGCCGCCTCATCGAGCATACGCTGCAGGAAGTCGATGTGGCCTACGCCCAGGAGTGGAAATTCGACCACGGCATCATGGTGCCGCTGCATTTCCTGACACCGCGCTACGACCTGCCGATCATCCCGGTCAATATCAACTGCCAGGGCCCGCCCATTACACCGCTGCACCGGGCCTGGGCCTTTGGCCAGGCGCTGCGAAGGGCCTGCGACGCGGTGCCCGAGCGGATCGCACTGGTGGGAACCGGCGGTATTTCCCACTGGCCCGCCACACCGGATTCCGGCAAGATCAACGAGGCCTGGGATCGCGATTTCCTCGAGCGCTGGGCGCGCAACGACCGCGAGCGCCTGCTGGAATATACCGATGAGCAGACCTATTTCGAGGCGGGCCAGGGTGGTTTTGAGATCCGCACCTTTATTGCGGTGTCCGGCGCCACCGAGGGGTGCAGCGCAACGGTCCATTACTACCGGCCAATACCGATTTTCGCGGTGGGGTGTACCGTCGGTATCGTGAACCTGGCGGGGCAGTCCTGATGGCGCATTTCATCTACGAGTACTCCGCCAACCTGCCGGCGGATCAACTCGACCTGCCGGGGTTGATGGAGAAGATGCACACCGCGGCCGCGGCCAGCGGGATTTTTCCGTTGTCCGGCATGCGCAGCCGCGCCATCCGCTGCGAGGATTTCCGCATCGGCGACGGCAACCCCGAGCACGGTTTCGTCAACCTCAGTATGAAAGTCGGCAGCGGCCGCGACCTGGAGACCCGCATGGCGATGGGTCGCACGCTATTCGATATTCTCATCGCGCACCTGCAGCCGATACTCGCGAGCCGCGGCCTGGCGATTTCTTTCGAGATGCGCGAACTGGAAGAACACGTTAAATTCAATCACAGGAATATCTGAGCGAAGCGATGCTGACGCCACAACAGATCTCTGCCGCGGTCGATACCCTGCACAATGCGGAGCTGTCCGCAGTGCAGGTGCCTGCGCTGACCCTCTCCTACCCTGATATGGACCTGGCCGACGCCTACGCGGTGCAGCAGGGCTGGGTGGAGCGCAAGCTGGCGCAGGGCCGCAAGGTCGTGGGCTACAAGATCGGCCTGACCTCCCGGGCGATGCAGATGGCGATGAAAATCGACACCCCCGACTACGGCGTGCTGCTTGACGATATGGTATTTGCCAACGGCGGCACGGTTGAAGTCAGCCGTTTTACCGACCTCCGGGTTGAGGTCGAGTTCGCATTCGTGATGAAGCGGGCGCTGTTCGGCGAGGACGTCAGCCTGGAGCAGGTGCTGGATGCGACAGAGTATGTCGTGCCCGCGCTGGAGTTGATCGCCGCCCGCAGTTTCCGTGTCGATCCCAGGACGGGTTATACCCGCACGGTGGTCGACACGATCGCCGACAACGCGGCCAACGCCGGCATCGTGGTCGGTGACGTGCACGCCAGAGCGCGCGACATCGACCTGCGCTGGGCCGGCGCAATGCTGTTTCTCAACGGCGAGGTCGAGGAAACCGGGCTGGGCGCCGGGGTGATGAATCACCCGGCCCGGGGCATCCAGTGGGTATGCAGGCGCTTTGCGCCCCACGGCATCGGTCTCGAACCCGGCCAGGTCATCCTGTCGGGCTCTTTTACCCGGCCGGTCATCGTCCGGGCCGGGGACCACGTCCGCGCCGACTACGGCCCGCTCGGAACTATCGACGTCCACTTCAGTTGAGGGGCTCAACCATGGATCTACCCCGCAATCGCTTCAAGCGCATCATGACCTCCGGGGAGGCCCGCTACGGCCTGTGGCTGGGCCTGCCGGACACCACCGCGGCGGAGATCGCGGCGGGGGCGGGCTTCGACTGGCTGTTGATCGACCACGAGCACGCGCCGTTCGAGCTGTCGGGTATCCTGGCGCACCTGCAGGCCATCGCGCCCTATGACGTGGCGCCGGTCGTGCGCCCGGTGGACGGCAACCCCGCGCTGCTGAAGAAATTACTGGATATAGGCGTGCAGACTTTCCTGGTGCCGATGGTGGAAACCGCCGGGCAGGCGGAGTCCATGGTGCGCGCGCTGCGCTATCCCCCGGCGGGAACCCGCGGGCTGGGCACGTCACTTGCCCGGGCCGCGGCCTGGGGCCAGGTCCCGGGCTACCTGCAGCAGGCGAACGGGGAGATCTGCCTGCTGGTGCAGGTGGAAACGGTGGAGGCGCTGGCCAATCTCGCAGCGATACTGGCGGTTGACGGTGTGGACGGCGTGTTTATCGGCCCCTCTGACCTGTCCGCGTCCATGGGGCGTATCGGCGACCCGGGTCATCCCGAGGTGGTGGCGGCGATCAGCGCGGCGCTGGGTGAGATCGCGGCGGCCGGCAAGTTGGCGGGGGTGCTGTGCATCGACCCCGTCCTGGCGCAGGATTACCGCGCCTGCGGGGCCAGTTTTATCGGTGTCGGCGTGGATACGCTGATCCTGGCCCAGGGCGCCAGGCGGCTCGCGCAGGCCTTTAAACCAGGCGAGGCACCGGCGGACAAGAAAACACCTGCGGGATATTGAGCGGGGGTCTCAGGTCTTCACCCGCCAGCGTATCGGCAGCGTTTTCACGCCGCGCTGGAAGTTGGAGCGCAGGAACGTGGGCGGCGCGAGGGCCTCGATGGAGGCAAAGCGCCGGGTCAGCTCCAGGAACAGCGCCCGCATCTGCGCCACCGCCAGTTGCGCACCGAGGCAGAAGTGGGGTCCGTAGCCGAAGCTGAGATGGGGATTGGGCTCGCGCCGGATATCGAACTCGGCCGGTTGTGAGTACACCTGCTCGTCGTAATTGGCCGACAGGAAGGATACGACCACCTTGTCGCCGGCGCTGATTTGCGCGCCGGCAAACTCGATATCCTGGGAAGCGGTACGGCGGAAGTTCATCACCGGGGTCCACCAGCGCAACATCTCCTCCACCGCCCCCGGTACCAGCGCGGGATCGTCCTGCAGCGCACGCCAGGCCGCCGGGTGCTCCAGCAGCGCGATCATGCCTCCGGGGATGCCGTTGCGCAGGGTCTCGTTGCCCGCCACCGCGAACAGCCAGAACATATTCTCGAATTCCTCCAGCGTTACCCGGCCGTCCACGTCGTCCACCTGGGCCAGCAGGGTGGAGACCACGTCATTGCCGGGATGGCTGCGCTTGTGCTCGGCCAGCAGGTGGGCGTATCGATAGAGATCGTCCATGCCGCGGCGGGAGCGGGGGTCCGGCATCCGGCCGTGTTCATCCGGCTGTGGTCGCAGCTTGAGGGCCTCGCGCGCGATGGCGCTGCCCCCCTGCTGGTCGAAGGCGCTGGAAACGGCGTAGTCCGGGTCCTGGTAGCCGATGACCCGGTTGGCCCAGTCGAACATCAGGTAGCGGTCCTGCTGGGGCAGGCCGAAAATATCCGCCAGGCACAACAGGGGCATGTCGGCGGCGATATCCTTGACGAAATCGCATTCCCCTTCGGTCGCATCGCCGATGACACGGTCGACGATATGCCGGGCGTGATCGCTGATCTGTTGCTCCAGTTGGGTGATGGCCCGGGAGTTGAAAGCGTTGATCAGCAGGCGGCGCAGGCGGGTGTGCTCCGGCGGATCCATGTTGAGCATCATCTTCTGCACGTAGGCCAGGTCCCCGGGGGTGGCCGGGTCGCGCAGCTGGGTGGCGCCCAGGTGCGAGGAAAATACCTTCGCGTTCTTCAGGACCTGCATGCATTCGGCGTGGCGCAATACCAGCCAGAAGCCACGGCCGCCGGGCCACTGGGGCAGGGCGTGTTCCTCCACCCGGATAATGGCGGCGTGTTCCCGCAATGTGGCCAGTTCGGTAACAGGCGCCCCCCGCTCGTAGCGCAGGGGGTCGTACAGGAATTCGAGGGCGGTCTGGTCGTCGGTCATGGCGACAGCTTAGCAGAGATTTCCCGGCACTCTATTAACTTTACGGCAATATATTTTAAATATAAAATATACCTCTCGTCGAACGAGGTAACACAGTCCATGTGGAAGCCGCCGCAACGTATCAAGTACATTCCGCTGGCCGATACCTGGCCCAGCCGGGAGGAGTCAGCGCATGCGCGGCTGTTCGCGCCGGTGGCGCTGGGCCCGCTGCAGCTGGAACAGCGCACCTGGGTGCCCGCGATGGTGCCCTGGCGCGCCAGCGATGACGGCGAGGTAACCGAAGATGTACTCGACTGGTACGGCCGCTTTGCCCGGGGCAGGCCCGGGGCGATCGTGGTGGAGGCCACCGGCATACGCGATGTCCCCAGCGGACCGCTGCTGCGTATCGGCCACGACCGCTTCCTGCCCGGGCTGCAGCGCCTGGTCGAGCGGGTGCGCATCGAGAGCGGGGGCCATACCCGCCTGCTGATACAGGTCATCGACTTCCTCGGCATCCGCCGCCGCCCGGAGCGGGAGAAATACCTGCGCCAGTTCCTGCAAATCACGGATCGACACCGCCGATTGTGCGGAGCCCCGGCGGTGGATGACGACGCGTTGCGGGAGCAGCTGTGCCAGCTCGACGATGACCGCCTCGCTGAAATCCTCGATGCGCGCGAGTGGGAGGCCCTGACCATGGGGCACCGGGAGCGGGTGACCGATACCGCCCTGCCCCACATCGCGGAACTGCCCCGGGTGTTGCCGGGCCTGTTTGCCGACGCGGCGGGGCGCGCCAGGGATGCGGGTTTCGATGGCGTGGAACTGCACTACGCCCACGCCTACACCATGGCGTCCTTCCTCTCCGCCACCAATACCCGCACGGACGGTTACGGCGGTTCCCTGGAGCAGCGCCTGCGCCTGCCGCTGGAGGTGTATGCCCGGGTCCGGCAGGCGGTGGGGGCCGATTTTGCACTGGGTTGCCGCTTCCTGGCGGATGAATGCATCGAGGGCGGGAACGCCGTGGCGGAGGCGACGCAGATCGGTGTCGCCCTGGCCGCGGCGGGGATGGATTTCCTGTCCCTGTCCCGGGGCGGCAAGTTCGACGATGCGAAGCAGCCCAAGGTGGGCGAGGCCTCCTACCCCTACACCGGGGTCAGCGGTTACGAGTGCATGCCCGGTTATATCTCCGACGAGTTCGGACCCTACGGCCGCAATATCGAGCCCACCGCCGCGATTCGCGCCGCGGTGCGCGCCGCCGGGTACGACACGCCGGTGGTGGTGGCCGGTGGGATCCACACGTTCACCCAGGCGGAGACGCTGTTGCAGCAGGACCGTGCCGACATTATCGCCTTCGCCCGCCAGGCCCTGGCGGACCCCGACTGGTTCGAGAAAGTGCGCACCGGCTGCGGCGCGCAAGTGCGCCTGTGCGAGTACACCAACTACTGCGAGGGCCTGGACCAGAAGCACAAGCAGGTCACCTGCAACCTGTGGGACCGCCTCGAGCTGGACGAGCCGGGCATCCGCAAGAGCCGCGACGGCCGTCGCCGGTTGACGGCCCCGGCGTGGAAGCGGGACTGAGGGTCGGCCCCCGGAAAGTGCATGTCTACGTTTGCGGCACGGCTGGGCGGAATTCATTCCGCCCAGGGCGTTTGATCAAGGCGTTAAACTGGCGGAATAAATTCCGCCCTACATGGAAATGCACTGAATTGTAGGGCGGAATTCATTCCGCCAGGGCGTTTGATTAAGGCGTTAAACTGGCGGAATAAATTCCGCCCTAGACCTGCGCCGCGAACAACTTCAGCTCCGAGATAAACTCTTCCAGCAGCGCGTTCGTCGCCGCGGCGTCGCCGAGGTAGGGGCTCATCACCACCATGCGGATGACCAGCAGGTGGTCGTCATCGACAACCCCCTGCCACTGCCCCACCACCTCCTCGACCAGGGCGGAATAGCTCTTTACCCCCAGCGCCGTGCGGGAAATGGCGAAGTTGGGACTGCGCGCGAAGCTGTCGATGATGGCGCCGGTCCGGCGGTTGGTTTCCCCCAGGCTCGCGCCTGTTTCGGCCAGGGTGAAGCAGACGATATTGGTGTCCCGGCCGGGGGTGAAGTAGATGTTGTCGAAACTGCCCCGGAGTTTGTCCGCCAGCTGCTGGGTGGTCGCCAGGGTCTGGTTCAGGATCGCCCCGTGTCCCGATGCATCCAGTGGCAGCACCCGGGAACTCAGCCATACCGCGCCGGCGCCGGTGGCGGAGCGGGAGCCCTCCAGGGTCGTCGACCAGCTCGGGTGGTCGTTTTTCCTGTCCTCGACAAGATAGGGCGCGCTGATCTGCGATACGCTGTAGGCCTGCGCATCCGGCACCAGGAACGCGCCGCAGGCATAGGGCACGAAACCCAGCTTGTGCGGGTCCAGGGTCACTGAATCCGCGCGCGCCAGCGCCTGGAAGGCGGCGACCGCCCCCGCCGGCAGCAGGCTGTCGCCGCCGCGGAAGGTCGAGCAGAAATACCCGCCATAGGCGGCATCCACATGGTGCCAGATATCGATATTCTCCTGCCGGCGATACTCATCAAACAGGTCGCAGGCGGCGTCCACCGCGTCCACGGTGCCCAATTCCGTGGTGCCCGCGACCGAGACGCTCATCATGATAGGCCGCTGCTGTTGTCGCGCTTTTTCAATATTCTTGCGCAGGCTGGCGATGCTCACCCGCCCGAACCGGTCCAATTCCGTTGGCCAGATGGCCTTTTCACTGATGCCGAAAATATTGGCGCTCTTCGGCCAGGAGTAGTGC
>JAOUDU010000126.1 GCA_029859085.1 Gammaproteobacteria bacterium
CATTCATACCCAGGGCCCCGCCCTGGCGGATTTCGCCGCGGATGACGAGATCGTTCTGCACCACATCAACACCTCCGGCGCAGACATCCTGCTGGTGGGGCTGGGCAACCCCAAGCAGGAACTCTGGTTCAATCGCAATCGACACAAATTACAGGTGCCGGTTGCGATCGGGGTGGGCGGCACCTTCGAATTCATCACCGGAACGGTCAGGCGCGCACCCCGGTGGATGCAGCGCCTGAATCTGGAGTGGCTGTTTCGCATTACCCAGGACCCGGCGCGACTGTGGCGGCGCTACGCCAAGGGCCTGGTCAAGCTCGCCGTACTGACCGCCCCGCTGATCTACTACCGCGCCAGGGAGCTCGCGCTGTATCGCAGCATGCACAAACAGGCAACGCCCGAGCTGCGCTGGCGCTCCGTGTGGTCTTCCCGCGAGCAGTCGCTGGCCGTTTTGCGCCTGCCCGGCCTGGTGACGCGCCCGTACCTGGAGCAACTGGTGTCCTCACTGCAACAGGACAGCGCCACTACCGCTACCCGACTGCTGGATTTCAGCAAGGTAAAGCACGTGGAGATCAGCGGGCACCAGGAGTTCTTCAGCCTGGCGGCGATACTGCGCGACCCCGACAGCAACGTCTCACTACTGGGTATGACAGCCGCCGTAAGTCGCGAGCTCGCCGCCTGTCGCATCATGGACGTGCTGGGGGAAAGCGATAGCGGCAACCCCCTCAGCGCCCTGAGCAACACCAGCGGCAACGAACGCTACCAGGCGCCCACCTGCAAAAGCTACATGATGGGCGCTACCGGCCTGGTATTCCTGGCCGGCCGCGTCGACGGGCCGGGCCTGGCGAGGATGGGCTTCGTGGAGTCGCTGCTGCACAGCGCGCGCGACCGCACCTGCATTATCGACTTCCGCGATGTCTCGCTGCTGGAAAGTTCCGCCATCGCCGAGCTCTACCCATTAGTCACGGCCATCCAGGCGAGCGAGAAAGGCGAGATCCTGGTCAGCGGTGCCGGCCCCAACGTGCGCCAGATGTTCCGCATGTCCGGGCTGGCACAGCCGGTGCGCTTCATCGATGACGCGACGCTGCTGGCCCATATAGCGACACAGGAGCCATCCAATGTCTGAGCAAGCCAATGTTTACGTGGTACTGCTGAACTGGAACGGCTGGCAGGACACGATCGCCTGCCTGCAGTCCCTGTTTCGTTCCCGCGATTTTCGCCTGCGGGTGATTGTGTGCGATAACGCATCGAGCGACGGCAGCATGGACCGGATCACCGCCTGGGCCAACGGTGACCAGGCCATCGAGCAGCCGGCACATCCCCGCCTGGCGAAACTGGTGGCCAGGCAGGCTCCGCTGCCGCTGCCAACCGTGCGCATCGACCGCGCCATGGCCGAGCAGGGCAGCTGTGACAGCGACGCACCGCTCGTGCTGATCGATAACGGCGCCAACCTGGGATTTGCCGCCGGCAACAATGTCGGGCTGCGCTTCGCCCTGTGCCAGCCGGACATGGACTACGTGTGGGTGCTCAACAACGACACCCTGGTGGAGCCCGACTGCCTGGCCAATATGGTGCGGCGCCTGGAATCCGCCAGCACCCCGGCGGTATGCGGCTCGATGATCCACTTCTTCGACCGGCCGGAAGTCATCCAGGCGATCGGCGGCAACCGCTTCAACCGCCTCACCGGTGAAGCGGCCTGCTCCGAGGGCCGTTTCACCCACGAGGACACCGCACTGGATATCGGCTCGATCGAGCGCCGGCTGGATTATCTCAGCGGCTGTTCACTGCTGCTGCCGCGGCAGTTCCTGGAGACGGTTGGGCTGATGAGCGAGGACTACTTCCTGTATTACGAGGAAATAGACTGGTTTACCCGCGCCGCCGGCCGCTTCCGGATCTGCATCGCGCCGGACGCCAGGATCTATCACCGGGAGGGGCGCTCGATAGGCTCGAAGAACCTGTACAAGGCCGCCTCCACCCTGTCGGACTTCCACATGTTCCGCAGCCGGCTGATCTATATGCGCAAGCACCATGGCCGCTTCCCGGCGCTGTGCTACGCCGACAGCTGGGTCGCCGTGCTCAAACGACTGCTGCGCGGGCAGTACCGCAACGCCGTGACGGTGGGCTCGGTGCTGCTGGGCAAGCAGTCCTTCAGCGGCTGAGCCCTGCCAGCCGCAAGCCCTCACCTGCCAGTGACCACAATCCGGCGCCCCGCGCCGGCCTGTTAACGGCTGCCGGGGAGCAACCTGCTGTGCCGGAGCGGCCCGCGCAAACAGGAATGCATTCCCGGCGCCTTGCAATATAAATTGCATTTTGCAACCCATCGTGCATCATTTCTGTCCGGCAACGGCCACAACTAGAGGCCATGCATCGGGTACTAACCGAAAGCGGATATATTATCTATAAAATACAATAGGTTATGAGTTTTTTTAGTTTGAGCTGCATTTTGCGAATTCTGGCATGAAGATTGATACAGTTAAGGCATTCTACAAAGGTTTCGCGCCAGCACAGCGCGACAGTAAATGAGGTACATATGAACAACCAGGCAAAGGTACTGATGGTCGAGGACAGCGTGTCGCTTTCGGCCATCTACAAAGCCTACCTTGAAGATACCGATTACCAGGTCGTGGCCGTGGAACGGCTGGGCGCCGCCCACGCCGCACTGGGCGCGTTCCAGCCGGATATCATCCTGCTGGATATCGAGCTGCCCGATGGCAACGGCATGGACTTCCTGGCCGAGGCGGCAGCCCTGGCCAATCCGCCCAAGGTGATCGTGATGACCGCCCACGGCACCTCTGACATGGCGGTTCGGGCGATCCAGCAGGGCGCCTTCGATTTCCTCACCAAGCCGTTTGACGCCGCCCGCCTCAGGGTCACGCTGGCCAACGCGGCCGCCCAGTTGCAGCTGGGCAAGAAGATCAGCGAACTCTCCCGGCCGGAACGGGATCACTACTGCAACTTCATCGGCAAATCGACGGCGATGCAGGCAGTGTACAAGACCATAGACTCCCTGGCGGCAAGCGACGCCACCGGCTTTATCATCGGCGAAAGCGGCACCGGCAAGGAGCTGGCGGCAGAGGCCATTCATCAGCAAAGCCCACGCCGCAATGCCGAGTTCATCGCCATCAACTGCGCGGCCATACCCGGCGAGCTGATGGAGAGCGAGCTGTTCGGTCACGTCAAGGGATCCTTTACCGGTGCCAGCGCCAACCGCGAGGGCGCTGCCAGCGTGGCCAACGGCGGCACCCTGTTCCTGGATGAAATCTGCGAGATGAGCCTGGAGTTGCAGAAGAAACTGCTGCGCTTTATCCAGACCGGCACCTTCCGCAAGGTGGGGAGCAACACCCTGGAACAGGTCGATGTGCGCTTTGTCTGCGCCACCAACCGCGACCCGCTGGTGGAAGTGAGGGAGGGCCGCTTTCGCGAGGACCTGTTCTACCGCCTGCACGTAGTGCCGGTGCGCATGCCACCGCTGCGAGAGCGCGAGGCAGATGTGCTGATGATCGCCCACCATTTCCTGCACGAGTTCAGCGAGCGTGAAGGCAGGCAATTCAGCGGGTTTTCCCCTGACGCAGCGGCAGCGATTCGTCGCTACCCCTGGCCCGGCAACGTGCGCCAGCTGCAGAACACCATGCACCAGGTGGTGGTTCTCAACGAGGGTGAAACAGTCGAATACGATATGCTGCCAGAACCGGTGACCAGCGGTGCACTGGAGTCCGGCATCCAGGCCCCGTCTACCAGGGCACCGGCGCCCGGCCCGGCAGGCAAGGCTTCCGGCCAATCACACGTGGAACGCCGGCAGCAGATTGAACCCCTGTGGCTGACCGAAAAAAACGCGATCGAGGCTGCCGTGGCGACTTGCGATGGTAATATCAACCAGGCGGCGGGACTGCTTGAGGTCGCCCCCTCCACCCTTTACCGCAAACTGCAGTCCTGGAAATCACAACAGGCCTGAAACCCACCCACTGAGAGCATATTCTATGTATGGCCTGATCAACAATTCCCTGAGAGACATGATCCAAAAGCAGTTCGGCGAGGAGAAGTGGCAGGAGGTGCTGGCCGCATCCGGTGTGCCTGAAGACTCCTTCCTGTCAATGCGCAGGTATGACGATGACGTCACTTACTCCCTGGCCGGCGCCGCCTCCGAGGTGCTCGGCGCCCCGGTCGATGCCTGCCTGGAAATGTTCGGCCAGCACTGGGTGCTGGAGACCGCCTCAAAATCCTACGGCATGCTGCTGGACGCCGCCGGGCGCGATATGATCGGGTTCCTGCGCAATATGAACAGCCTGCACGATCGCATCACCAGTACTTTCCTGGATTATGTCCCACCCGAATTTCATATCGAAGAAGAAGGGACGACATACAAAATACACTATATAAGCCAACGCCTGGGCCTGAACGCGTTTGTGGTAGGCCTGCTTAAAGGCCTGGGAACGCGCTTCGGCTCCACGGTAACAATCCTCGACCAGGCAGAGGTTGTCGTGGAGAAGGGCACCCACACCGTCTTCACCGTGGAACTCTCAGCGGCATGAACCAGCGGGTAGACATCTCCTGGGAAACCCTGGAAGCGTTGTTTTCAGTGGTGATGTGTATCGACGAGTCAATGTCGATCACCTATGCCAGCGATACCCTGGCCAAATTTGTACCCCAGAGCAGGAATAATCCCAGGATGGCTGACGTCTTCCGGGTATTGCGCCCCGCCTCCCTTACCACCTTCGCTGAGGCACACGCGTCCGTGAATTCCCTGTGCCTGCTGGTTGCAAAAGACGGGCAGTTCGCGATTCGCGGCCAGATGGTGCCAATCTTTTATAAAGACGAGAGCACCCTCTGCTTTTGCGGCGCGCCGTGGCTGTTCTGGCTGAACAGTCATTCTCCGGATTTGCACCTTAGCCTCAATGATTTCTCTACCCAGGATGTACAGCTCGACCAGTTGTTTTTCATGTCAACCGAAAAGCAGATGGTCGCCGACCTGGAAGCGCTGGCGAGTGATCTGCAGGCAACCAAGACCGAGCTGGAAAAAGCACAGGTGGCACAGACTGAATTTTTCTCACAGATGAGCCATGAATTGCGCACCCCGCTCAATGGCGTGGTCAGTGCTGTTTCGTTGCTGGAGCAGCTGCCACTGGATGCAAGAGAGTCTGAGCTGGCAGCCTTTGCCAAAAGCTCATCCGAGAACCTGATGCAGGTGATCAACTATGTGCTCGATGTGTCAAAATTGGGGCAAATCGACGAGGGCGACAGGGAGGAATTCAATTGCCCGGGGCTGTTGTGGTCCGCGATTTCTGTGGTAAAGGCCAAGGCCAATGAGAAAGCGCTGCGCCTCCAGCTGGATATCAGTGGAGATCTGCCGCAATCCGTTTCAGGTTACGCCGCCTGCCTGCGCCAGGCATTGCTCAACCTGTTGATAAACGCCATCAAGTTCACCAACGAGGGCTCGGTGACCCTGCATGTTCGGCTGCTTGCCCGGACGGGGGACGAGTGCAGGTTGCGGTTCGAGGTTATCGATACCGGCAGCGGAATTTCACGGCAGCACCATCAACGCATTTTTGAACCGTTCTTCAGCCTGGCGCCGGCGGTCTCTGCGGGTAATGAAAGCAGCACCGGGCTGGGCCTGGATATCGTGCGCCGCAACGTGGAGAAAATGGGCGGTGAGCTGGGCCTGGTGTCCAGCCCCGGCGAGGGCAGCACTTTCTGGTTTGAAGTGCCCCTGACCGCCATACAGGACGAAAAGACGGTAATGCGATCTCACGAGCGAGATCTACCAAATGAGGACGAAAAAAACTTGTCGGGCCTTGTGCTGCTGGTTGATGACAATGCAACCAACCTGCTGTTGGGTTCCTTGATCCTTGAATCCCTCGGCCTGGATGTAATTAAGGCCTGTAATGGCAACGAGGCCGTTGCCGCGGCCAGGGAGGCTCGTCCTGACCTGGTGCTGATGGATATCAGCATGCCCGATATCAGCGGCCTGGAAGCCACCAGGCAGATCCGGGAGTTTGCAGGCTACAACAGTTTACCCATCATCGCCCTGACCGCCCATGTGGACAGCCGCGAGAAACTGGCCTGCCAGGACGTCGGCATGAACGGTTACCTGACCAAGCCCATCCTCAGGGAGGCTCTCGCGGCAGAGCTGGCCAAGTGGCTCCACCGCGATGAGTCTCCAGTTCCCGCGCTGGTTGACGAAGCCGTGCTGCAGGATCTGATCCGCCAGATCGGCCAGGACAACCTGCGAACAGTCATAGACAAGGTACAGGCAGAAGCCGTGCAGCGCTGGGGTGAGCTGCATGAGGCCTCCGGCAACGGCGACATGGCCGCCACCCGGCGGCACGTGCACAGCCTGGGCAGTATCTTCCGCAGTGTGGGACTGACACCTGCAGGCGACGCCTTTGCCGCCGTCGAATCGAAGCTGCGCGCGGGCGAGGAACTCGCAGCGGGCTGGCTGCCGGCCCTGGCGCCGCTCAAAGATGACAGTCTGCTGGCACTGGGCCGGTATATGGCTGAACTTTGAACTGCAGGAATACTGCCTGGCGCGGCTTGCCCGGCCGGAACTACAGGCGCAAGGTTGCCGCGGTACTTTCCATCGCCCTGCCGCTGCTGGTCTGGCGCGCGCTGGATCTGCTCGAGGAAATAATAAACGGCCCCATCAAGATGAGCCTCGACCGCTGGGTTATCACAGGCACCCCCGCCACTGTGCTGCAGGTTCTCATCGTCGCGGTCCTGTTCCTGGTCACATTCGGCGCCGCCAATGCCCTGGCGTATCCGGCAAAAGAAATGCCCCTGCCCTGATATCGGAGGCCGCGAGCTTGCATTTTGCAATTCAATCGGCAATAAACTTGTAGTCTGCAACACCGATTTCCTCCCGACCCTGCCGCCAAAACAGCCCGTTTCCACGCATTTGCACGTATTCAGCGACTTGGCATGCAAGTTGCTGTAGTCACATCACCAAGCAGACTATGTGGAAAACCCGTTATGCAAAACCCCAGACAACAGGCGCTGCCAGGACCTTTCACCCCGCGCAACAGTTTGACCGCGCTGGTGGCACTGTGCCTGTCACTCTGCGCCCAGCTCGCCACCGGCGCCTCCATCGAGGGTCGCGCCACCAATGTTGCCGGCGAGCCTCTTTACAAGGTGGCCGTTTGCCTTACCCGAACCGGCACAAACGGTAAATGCGACAAGGTTCGCTGGACCGACAGGAAAGGGAACTACTCCTTCGCGGGACTGAAGCCCGGCGGCGATTACGCGATCGTGGTCAACGGCGACCGCTCTGCTGCCAACAGGAAAAACGAGTCCTATGGCAATTACGTTTGGGAACCAGCGGCGCAGGCGGCCGCGATAAATTCAATGAACGACAAGGTCGCCGTCAGGGACTTCGTCGGCAAATTCAACTTCAGCAACTTCCAGCGAATCATCACCCTG
>JAOUDU010000127.1 GCA_029859085.1 Gammaproteobacteria bacterium
GGGCAGCAGCTCACGCCGGGACAATTTTTCGAGGTAGAGGAAATTGCTTCGCACCGCGCCGTCATTGACCGGGTAGTTATCCCACAACAGCACCGGGCGTTGCAGGTATTCACAAATGCGCTCGACGTCTGCCCTGGATATCTCCCGGGAGCAGACACGGTTGCCGGTCCAGAAAATGTCGACCCCCGCGGGCAGCTCCCTGCCCAGCCGGGGCCAGTAACCGGCCGGCATACGGCCGAAAAACTTTTCCAGCACAGGGTCGAATGAATAATAGGTGGGGCATACCAACACCCTCACGCCGGGCAGCCACGAGACAACGTCAGCGACTATCTCCGCCTGGCGCGCTGCCAGCGCATCGAGGTCGCCGGGCATGTCGTCAAAGAGGATCGCAAGCAACGGCGCATCGAGCTCAGCCAGCCGCGCGATCTTGCACCTGAGCTGCTCGCGCTGAACCAACCCGTATTGCTGGTAAAGGGCAAAGGGCGACAGCCCGACACCCCAGTGAATACCGCGCTGCCGATAGGCGGCGGACAGGTCGAGCAATTGGGCCCACTCCTGTGCCGGCCAGTCGTGCTGCCATTGCTTGCGCAGGTAGGGATCCGCCTTTGGACAGTACAGGCAGGTATTGAGGCCCGACTCGGCCAGGTAGGCCGCGTAGGCCAGCCGGGTGTCGAATGACCAGGCGCGCCCATAGAAGCCTTCAAGGATGCCGGTCAGAAACTCTCGGGACGGGGATAAATCCATCTCTTATTCCAATTTGAAATTAAAAATGTTTTCAATATTTCAAATAAGGCTAAAAAAACGACTGCACGGGCATGGCAAAATGATTTTGATGGGCGATACTAAGAGCGTGCCTGCCTGTCCCCTGGAAAAACCAGGCAGTCACAGGAGCAAACCCAATGCTCCTCGAGGGAAGAGATTCCTTTATGTTTCACTCCTAATGGTCTTGTTGGGTCCCTTTCGGGACCCATTTTTTTTAACAAAAATTCAATTTAATCAACAGGTTGTACGCTATATCTAAAAATAGCTTGAGCAGCGGTGCGTCACATTGTGTGAGTGGGCCGGTCGGAGGACAGTGAGCCCGCGAGGTGATTCTCGATTTTCGCATTCGCGTTGGCGTCCTGCTCACTGAACTGCACGCCGATGCCGGCCGTGCGATTGCCCTGTGCACCCCTTGGCGTAACCCATACCACCTTGCCGGCGATCGGGATCTTTTCGGGCTCATCCATCAGTGTGAGCAGCATGAAGACCTCGTCACCGATATCGTAGGTCTTGTTGGTCGGCACAAAGAGGCCGCCGTATTGCAGGAAAGGCATGTACGCCGAGTAAAGCACCGCCTTGTCCTTGATCGTCAGGGACAAAATACCGTTACGGCTGTTGTGTCGTTCGTCGTTCATCGATGAGCGCCTCCAGTTACCACCGCGATGTTATCACCAAGCCTGCCGCCGCCCAACTTTCGTTGGACTTTTGCAAGTAGTGCGTCGAGCAGCAATTGCGGGTTCGGGTTGGAGCCGGCGTTGAGGGCGCGCTGGATTGCCATGATTTCATCCAGCAGCTGGAACCCGGCCCGGGCCCTCGCACTCGCCAGTGCTGGCCCGTCCAGTGAGCGCAGCAGCCCCTGGATGGCGTCGACAAGCTGCCCCAGCGTTCGCCCCAGGTCCGCACCGGCAAGGGCTGCGGACAGCGCCGCCACCCCGGACTCACCCGCGAACACCCTTTCGAGCGCGACCCGGGCAAGCAGCAGTTGTTCGCCAGCGGACTCTGCGTGCAATTGCGCCGCCAGCAGCGGTCGCTCTCCCGCCAGCTCGAGCAATCGCTCGCTCTCCAGGCGGGATCCACAAACCCGGTCCAGCCAATCCAGGCTCTGCCCTGCGCTGGGGACGCTGGGCCTGAGCAGCTGGCACCGGGACCGGATAGTCGCGGGAAGGCCGTGCGGGCGATGGCTCACCAGGATCAGGTAGGTATTCGGCGCGGGCTCCTCGAGTACCTTGAGCAGCGCATTGGCCGCGCTGATATTCATGTTCTCCGCGGGCGCGATAACCACAACCTTGCGCAGGCCGAAACTGGCGGTCTTGCCGGTGAACTCCACCACCTGGCGTATCTGGTCGATTTTGATGATACGGCTCTTGCCCTCGGGTTCCAGCAACCGGAAGTCGCCGTGATTGCCGCTGGCACTGAGTTCACAGGCATGGCACGTCCCGCAATTGAGGCCACCGGCGGGTGCCGAGCACAATAGCAGGCGGGCAAGCGCCAGCGCGAGGCGGGTCTTGCCGGTGTATTGTGGCCCGGTGAGCAACAGTGCGTGGGGCAGCTGCTCTTCAGCCAGCTGCTGGTTGAGGCGCGACCAGTCTGTGGCCTGCCAGGGCAGCGGCGCGCTGACTCCTGGAATGGCTGGCTGTACCGTCATGGCTGCGGATGCCTCACGCCCCAGCAGGCGGTCAGCTCAATGCAGATCTTGAGCAGTTGCTGCTGGACTGCCTCCAGCGGCTGGCTCGCATCGATCACGTGATAGCGCCCGCTGCTGCTCTCCGCCATTTCCAGGTAGGTCGTACGCACCCGCTCGAAGAAACCCAATTCCTCCAGTTCGAACCTGTCCAGCTCCCCGCGATTTCGCGCCCTGGCCATACCGGTGCTGGCGGGAGCATCCAGCAGCAGCGTGTAATCCGGTCGCAGCGGTCCCTGGACCAGGTCCTCCAGGGTGCCGACCGCCCGGCGATCGAGTCCCCGCCCACCGCACTGGTAGGCATAGGTGGCGTCGGTGAACCGGTCGCACAGGACCCAGCGCCCGGCCGCCAGAGCCGGTTCGATACGGGTGCTGATGTGTTGTGCCCGTGCGGCAAACATCATTAACAACTCCGCCATCGGGTCCAGAGCCTCTTCGCCCACCGCCAGCAACAGGCGGCGGAGTTCTTCGCCGAGCCTGGTGCCGCCAGGTTCACGGGTTACCAGCAAATCCACGCCGCGATCTCTGAGCTGCGCCTCGAGGAAGGCGATATTGGTCGACTTGCCGACGCCCTCGCCGCCCTCCACGGTAATAAACAAGCCCCTGGCGCTCATGGGTTAGTGCCCTGTCCGGTCAATCTGCAGCATTCAGGGTTTCTGCCTCGGGCTGGAGCGATAGTCCTGCCGGCGCTGCAACTGGAATTTGCGAACCGCCGCCTCATGCTCGGCGAGCGTGGCGCTGAACTGGTGGCCGCCATCGCCCCTGGCGACGAAATACAGTGCTGTACCAGCAGAGGGATGCAGTGCCGCGCGTATCGAATCGAGGCCGGGCAGCGCGATGGGGGTGGGCGGGAGGCCGTCGCGGCGATAGGTATTGTAGGCATTGTCCTCATCATCCAGGTCAGAGCGCCTCAGGTTGCCGTCAAAGCCGTCTCCCACCCCGTAGATAACAGTGGGGTCGGTCTGCAGCCGCATTCCTGCCTGCAGGCGCCGGACAAACACGCCGGCTATTTCCTCCCGCTCTTCGGGCAGGCCGGTTTCCCGCTCGATTATGGAGGCCATTATCAACGCCTCGTAGGGAGTTTCATAGGGTAATTCAGTCGCCCTGCCCTGCCATTGCGCCTCCAGCACCTGCAACAATTTCCTGTGGGCCCTCTGCAATACCTGGAAATCCGTGGTGCCCCGCGAAAACTGGTAGGTGTCGGGAAAGAAAAGCCCCTCGGGATGCTGGTAGGGTTTGACCAGTTCCAGCAGGCGGGCATCGGCGGGGCCTTCCAGCTCCGGCACCAGGTGTTCCTGTGAGGCCAGTATTGCCAGTGCCTGCCGCAGCGTGATGCCCTCGGGCAGGGTCACCTGGTACTGGACGACCTTGCCGCTGCGCAGCAGCTCCAGCAGCCCCGGGGCGGTAAGAGGTGGCAGCAGGCGATACTCACCGTGCCTGATCTGCTGGTCCGCGCCGGTCCAGCGGGCATACAGGATCAGCATGCCCGGATAGGGCAGCACCCCCTCCCGGTGCAGCCGGTTTGCCACGGCGCGCAGTGAATCCCCGGGCGCGACCTCCAGCAGGGCGCCCGCCGCCGGCAGCACCAGGGGGCTCTGCCAGCGCCGTTCGAGCTCCTGGCCCGCCAGGATCGCAGCCAGGAGCAACAGCAGGAACAGCAACAACAACTTGCGAATCACGCCAGCTCGCCCTTGTAGGCCGCGTACAACGCCGTACAGACCGGATGGGAGTTCCAGTTGCGTTGGCCGAAGCTGGCAACCGGGCGCGGGCCGAACAGGCTGTTGCAGTAAAAGATTTCCTGCGCGGTCTCCAGCTCCGCCGGGGCGATAGCCTGCTCCTTTACCGCCAGGCCCAGGGCCTGGCTCCAGCGTCGGATGACCAGTTCGCGCCGGGTGCCGGCTATGCCGCAGGCGTCCAGGGGCGGGGTGAAGAGTTGGCCGTCCCGGACCAGGAACAGGTTGCCGGCGACCACCGATACCACATCGCCCCGCTGGTCGAGCATCACCGCCTCATCGGTACCACTGGCGCGATATTCCCGAGCAGCCAGGACCTGCTCGAGACGGTTGAGATGCTTGATCCCTGCCAGTGCGGGCTGGGTCGGCCAGCGGATGCTGGCGAGCCCCAGCGCGGCGGGTTCCGCCATGCGCGAGGGTACATCGTGGAGGTTGGTGGCGCTGATGACGATACGTATCTTCGCATCTGCGGGAGGTGCATAACCGCGTGGGCCGCCTCCCCGGGTGAGGGTGACACGCAATGCACACCAGCGCCAGCCGCGGGTAACGGCATCGGCGCAGGCCCGGCGCGACTGTTCGAGGACAGCGGGTTCACTATCCGCAAACCCCAGCGCCGCGCAGCCCCGCCGCAATCGCGCCAGGTGCAGGTCCAGGTACAGTGGGTCCCCATTGTGCAGCAGCAGGGTCTCGAACAGGCCGTCGCCAAACTCCAGGCCGCGGTCGGGCAGTGGCAGCGCTGCAGCCTGCAACCCGTCCACCCATATGGCAATCTCCCCGGACACGGGTCGCGCGGTCAGTCCGGTCTGGCAAATAACAGGGAGCCGTTGGTCCCGCCAAAGCCGAAGGAATTGGAGACCACGCAATCGATCGGGCGTTCCTGCGCCGTGTTGGGCACGTAATTAAGGTGGCAGCCCTCGTCGGGATTTTCCAGGTTGATGGTGGGCGGCGCCACCTGGTCGCGCAGGGCGAGGATCGAAAAAATCGCCTCTACCGCGCCGGCGGCACCCAGCAGGTGTCCCACCATCGACTTGGTTGAACTGACCGCGACCTTCGCAGCCGCGTTGCCAAGTACGGATTCTATCGCCCGGCTCTCCGCCAGGTCACCGGCATTGGTGGAGGTACCGTGGGCGTTGATATAGCTGATCCGGTCGACGGCGACGCCGGCGTCCCTGATCGCGTTGGACATGGCTGCCGCGGCGCCCCTGCCATCTTCCGGGGGCAGGGTCATGTGGTAGGCGTCACCGCTCATGCCAAAACCGAGCAGCTCGGCATAGATTTTCGCACCGCGTGCCCTGGCCTGCTCGTACTCCTCAAGCATCAGGACACCAGCGCCATCACCGAGCACGAAACCGTCCCGGTCCCGATCCCATGGCCGGGAGGCGGCCGCCGGATCGTCATTGCGGGTGGACAGGGCGCGTGCTGCGGCGAATCCCCCGAGGCCCACTGGCGTGGTGGCCATCTCAGCGCCCCCCACCAGCATCGCATCGGCATCTCCCATGGCGATGAGCTTGGCTCCGAGGCCGATGTTGTGAGTGCCGGAGGTACAGGCTGTTACAATCGCAAGGTTGGGACCCTGCAGGTTGAACATCACCGAGAGGTTGCCCGCGATCATATTGATGATGGAACCGGGCACGAAAAACGGCGAGATTTTGCGCGGCCCGGAGGTTCGGATGATCTCGGCATTTTTTTCGATCTGGCCGATACCGCCGATGCCGGAACCGATAGCGCAGCCGACCCTGGGCGCCATCTCCTCGGTGATATCGAGTCCGCTGTCCTGCATCGCCTGGATGCCCGCCGCCATACCGTACTGGACGAAGAGGTCCATCTTGCGGGCGTCCTTGACCGGCAGGAATTGCGAGACATCGAAGTTCTTTACGCTGGCGCTGAAACGCGTGCTATAGGCTGACACATCGAAAGTTTCAATCAGGGAGGCGCCGCTCCGCCCTGCGAGAATTCCCTCCCAGGTTTCATCCACGCTGTGCCCGAGCGGACTCAGCATTCCCATGCCCGTAACAACAACTCTTCTGCCAATCAACACACGGACTCCTTTGTGGCGAGGTACATCTGCTTCAAACGGCGGTCAGTCTTGCAACAGGAGGAAGCATAAATAAGAAAAGCCGCTCTATCAAAAATAGAAACGGCTTTTTTAAGAAAACGAAGGAGGTTTATCAGGCGAGGTTTTGCGTAATGTAATCGATCGCCAGTTTTACAGTGGTGATTTTCTCAGCTTCCTCATCGGGGATTTCTGTTTCGAACTCTTCTTCCAGGGCCATTACCAGTTCGACAGTGTCGAGAGAATCGGCACCCAGGTCCTCCACGAAAGAGGCTTCAGTCTGCACTTCTTCTTCTTTTACGCCAAGTTGTTCTGCGACGATTTTCTTAACGCGTTCTTCAATGCTGCTCATGATTATTCTCTGCTCCTGAGATTAGTGCTGAATCAAACCCTAGTTAACCGGCCTGAGCGCGCAGTTTACTCTGTTTTTCCAGCGAGTTTAAAATTTTTTTTGCCACGCCCTCCAGGGGCAATATTTATTCTTTTTTTTCAATAGGTTAACCCATGTACATTCCGCCATTTATATGAATGGTCTCGCCGGTGATATACCCCGCGGCATCGCTGCAAATGAACGTCACCAGTGCAGCGATCTCATCAGCGGCGCCGAGCCTGCCCAGGGGTATCTGTCCCAGCATTAAAGCGCGCTGTTCCTCAGACAACTCCCTGGTCATGTCGGTGTCAATAAAACCGGGAGCAACACAATTGACAGTCACCGAGCGCGAGCCGAGTTCACGGGCCAGCGCTCGGGAAAAACCTTCTGCCCCCGCCTTGGTGGCCGCGTAATTGGCCTGGCCCATGTTGCCCATGGAGCCGACTACTGAGGTGATGTTCACTATCCTGCCCCAGCGCGCTTTCGTCATAGCCCGCAGGCACGCCTTGCTGACCCGGTAAAGCGCGGTGAGGTTGGTCTCGATTACGTCATTCCATTCTTCGGGTTTCATCCGCATCAGGATATTATCCCGGGTGATGCCCGCGTTATTGACCAGCACCAGCGGGGCGCCAAACTGCTCACCGATCGCTTTCATGACCGTGTTCACGCTCTCCTCATCGGCGACATTCAGGGTCATGCCGCCACCGCCGTTGCCCGCGTCCCTGAGATAGGCAGTTATACTGGCCGCACCGGCATCGCTGGTCGCGGTGCCTACCACGATATAG
>JAOUDU010000128.1 GCA_029859085.1 Gammaproteobacteria bacterium
CGGTTTTTTTCGTCGGCATGCGATCGCCGGGGTGGAGTCGGTGGACGAGGGCTGCTATCGCCGCAACCTGCTGCTGGGAGGGCGCCCTGCCAGCGTCAGGGTGCGCCCCGTCACCGGTCGCAACGCCCTGGAACTGGAGTTGCACGCGGTGGATCACGGCCTGCTGATGCCGGTGGTGGCCGGGGTGCGCCGCATGTTCGACCTGGACGCCAACCCGGCGGCGATCGCAGCTACCCTGGGGCGGGACCCGTCCCTCGCGCCGCTGCTGCGGGCATTTCCGGGAATCCGTGCACCCGGTGCCTGGTCCCTCTATGAGTCCGCCGTACGGGCTGTCATCGGCCAACAGGTGAGTACCCTCGCCGCCCGGGGTATCTGCGCCCGGCTGGCAGCGGCAACCAGCGAAGACCCGGAACACCTGGTATTTCCGCCGGCCCGCGCCCTCGCCTCCCTGGGCGACAGTCATTTTCCAATGCCCGGCAGGCGCCGGGAGACCCTGCGTGGACTCTGCCTGCAATTCAGCGGCCGGGAGGAATTGCTGGACCTCGAATCACTGGCCTCGACCCCCGGGATCGGGCCGTGGACCCTCGCCATGGTCGCAATGCGCGGCGCCGGCGACCCCGACGCCTTCCCCACACGCGACCTCGGCCTGGAGAGGGCCTGGGAGGGGATAGCCGCGTCCGGGCCAGCGCTGCGTGAGCAGACCGCGCTCTGGCGCCCCTGGCGTTCCTACGCCGCCAACCTGCTCTGGAGGAGCTACAGCCAATGAACTACCAGTATCTCGACACCCCCATCGGCAGGCTGCGGCTCGTGTCCACCGGGTCCGGGCTATCGGCCATCGAGTTTGCGGGGCACCACGGCGAGCCAGGCAACGGCACCGCGGCCACCGATGCCGTACTCGAGCGCGCTGGCGGGCAGTTGCTGGAATATTTCGCGGGCCGGCGCAGGCAGTTCGACCTGCCGCTGGCGCCGGTCGGGACCCCGTTCCAGCGCGCCGTCTGGAATGCGCTGGCCGCGATACCCTGGGGCGCCCTGCGCAGCTATGCCGACATCGCCCGGGCCATCGAACGGCCCACCGCGGTGCGGGCGGTCGGCGCCGCCAACGGCCGCAACCCGCTGCCGATCGTGGTGCCCTGCCACCGGGTCATCGGCAGCAATGGCACCCTCACCGGCTTTGCCGGGGGGCTCGACATCAAGCGACAACTACTGGAGCTGGAGGGGTCCTGGGGGGAACTGCCCTTTTAGCGGAGCGCTAAACTAGGCATTCAAATCGGGGATCATATCGTCCTTCAGGCGCTCGATGGCGTCCTTCAGGCGCAATTTTTCCTTTTTCAGGCGCTGCAACAGGATCTGGTTCTGGTACGGAAAACTGTGGAGTTCGGCTATTTTGCTGTCCAGCGCCCGGTGCCGGGTCTGCAGCTGCAGCAGGCGCATCGCGGGTGTCATCGGCTCGTTGGCCGCGTCCGCACCAGAACCGGCGCTATTGTGAGTGAACTCGCTCATGCTGTGACCAGATGTACCACTGTTGTTATGCAACCCGGGGGGCGCGGCCAGAGTGCAACTCTATACCCACAGGGAAGCCGTGCACAAGCACTGTCGGCCTGCACTGCCGAGGGAAATGCAAGCGCTCAGAACAGGCGACTGTCCAGCAATTCGCGCCACAGGGGGTGGCCGGCGTCCGCGATCGCGAAAAAGTGCGGGCTCAGCAGCGATTCGCTGCAATTGTAACGCAGGGGCCTGCCATCCATCCCCAGCAGGGCGCCGCCGGCTGCCTCCAGCACCGCCTGGCCCGCGGCGGTATCCCATTCGCAACAGGGTGAGAATCGTGGATAGAAGTCGCCCTCTCCCCGCGCCAACTGGCAGAACTTGAGGGCACTGCCGCTGTCGAGGCGCACCACCGGCCCCCAGTGCTCGCGCAGCCAGGCGAGGCAGTCATCCAGCGTGCTGTTGCGGTGGCGCCGGCTCGCCAGCACCGCCAGATCCCTGCCGGGCTCCAGTGCCCGGACCGCCAGCGCAGCGCGCGTCCACTCGCCCTCGCCCGATTGCTGGTACCGGTGCGCCGCCACCCCGGGAATACCCACACAGGCTGCGCGCTCCAGTGGCAGGTACAGTACTCCGAGTACAGGCCGGTGGTTCTCGATCAGCGCGATATTGATCGTGAACTCGCCGGTTGCCGCCAGGAACTCCTTGGTGCCGTCCAGCGGATCCACCAGCCAGTAGCGCTGCCATTTGTGCCGTCCCGTCAGGGCCGCCGGTGGCGATTCCTCTGACAGCAGCGGAGTTGTCGGCTCCAGTGCCAGCAAGCCGGCCTGCAGCAGCGCGTGGGATTCGGTATCTGCCAGGGTCAGCGGCGAGTCGTCTTTCTTGGACTCGAAGTCGACCGCACCCGGCGCGTGGTAGTGGCGGCAGATAAGTGCCCCGGCCTCACAGCACAGGTTCAGCAGCGGTATCACGAGACCTGGCAAATCCTGCACAATTTCCCCCTTTGAATCAGTCGCCCACTATACCATTTTAGTGGGTCAGCCTGGCGGGTCAGCACAGGCGGGGAGCCCGGCCGGGAGACACGGCGAGCCGGCGCGGCGGGCCAGAACTGGCGCGCCTGCAAAAAACCGGCATAATCACGCCACGATAAAATGGCGGAAACCACAGATGATCGACTGGGACACAATCGATACCGTGCTGCTGGATATGGACGGCACCCTGCTGGACCTGCATTTTGATAATTATTTCTGGATGGACCACCTGCCGCGTCTGTACGCGGCCAAACACGAGATCAGCGAGGAGGAATCGTCGGCCCACCTGCGCGAAACCTTCCACAGCGGCGAGGGCACGCTCAATTGGTATTGCCTCGACCACTGGTCAAAACAACTGGGCATGGACATACCGGCGCTCAAACGTGAAATCCAGCATATGATTCGCCTGCGCCCTTTCGCGATAGAGTTCCTGGCCTGGCTGCACTCGAGCCACCGCGATGTGGTCTTGGTCACCAACGCCCACCGCAAGACCCTCGAGATAAAAATGGCCAACGTGGATATCAGCGGCTGGTTTGACCGGGTAGTGGTATCCCACGACCTGCAGGCGCCCAAGGAAGACCAGGCTTTCTGGCACAAACTGCAGGCCCTGCACCCATTCGACCCGGCCCGGACCCTGCTGATCGATGACACCGAGCGCGTACTTGATTCGGCCCGGGAATACGGCATAGCCCACCTGCTCACCCTGCTGCAGCCCGACAGCCAGCAGCAGAAACGGCTGGAGACGCGGTTTCCCGGGATTCACCATTTTGATGAAATCATGCCCGGGCGGCCTGCCCATGACTGATCCGGGGCACGCGCAGGAGAGGCTCCGGCTGGACAAATGGCTGTGGGCGGCGCGGTTTTTCAAGACCCGCAGCCAGGCCAAGGCCGCGATCGAGGGCGGCAAGGTGCAGATGGACGGGCAGCGGGTGAAAGTATCCCGGGAGGTTGCGGTGGGGGATGTCCTGCATATCCGCCAGGGCTGGGATCAGCGCGAGATCGTGGTGACCGGGCTCAGCGGCCAGAGGCGCGGCGCGACCGAGGCCCAATTGCTGTACCAGGAGACGCCGGCCAGTATCGCCAGGCGCGAGGCGGAAGGGGCGGCGCGCAAGGCCGCCGGAGGCATGATTGATCGCCCGCCCGGGCGCCCGGACAAAAAGCAACGCCGCCAGATTCACCGGTTCAAGGACTCTTCCCGGTAATCACTCAATTGACGGTGATGGTATTGCGGCCGCTGTGTTTTGACTGGTAGAGCGCTTTATCGGCCCGCTTGATCAGGTCCGCCGGCGCCAGATCGGCATCCGGTATCACGCTCACCACGCCCTGGCTGACGGTTATAATCCCGCCGATATCCGATTTTTCGTGGGGTATTCCCGCTGCGACTACCAGTTCCTTCAGGCGCTCGGCCGTGCGCAGCGCCGACTGGATCGATGCGCCTGGCAACACCAGGATAAACTCCTCGCCACCATAGCGCCCCACGACTTCACCGGCGCGGGCGGTGGCGCTCTCCATCAGGTCCGCCAGGCGTTTCAGCACGAGATCGCCCGCGGGGTGTCCGTAGTTGTCGTTGTAGTCCTTGAAATAATCCACATCCAGCAGGATTACTGCGAGGCTGGAATTGCCGCGGCGGGCGCGGTTGATTTCCTCCCGCAGCACGTTATTGACCAGGCGCCGATTACCGAGGCCGGTGAGCTCGTCGATATTGGCAAGGTCAGTAAGCTGGCGCCGGGCATCTCGCAGCTGGCGGTTGCGATCCCGCAGGGAAGTGGTGAGGTCACCCAGTTCCTGGGCCATGGTCTCACGTTCCCAGTTGAGCGAGATCATATTGCGGAACGACTGGTACACCCGGTCGCTGACGGAGACCAGGACCGCGCAGAACGCCAACAGCAGCAGGCCTATCAGCAGGTTGTAGGACTGGTCCCAGTAGTGCACCAGGCTCCACCAGGCCATAGGCCAGAGCGAGGCGAAGATGTAGACAATGAAATACTCGCGAATGAAGACGGAATAACCCATGGAAAATGCCGTGATCATCACAATCACCAGCAGAAACATATACTGCATGGTTATCGGCACCTTGCTGGCTACGTAGATATAGACAGCGGACCAGATCATACCTGTCACCGCGGTACCAATGAGGAGCTGCCAGTAGACGCGCCGGGGATGGGACTGGTAAGTGCGCTCCACCAGTGCATTGCTCATCTGCAGGGAGCGCAGCAGGAGCACGATAGAAAAGCCTGCCGCCCACAGCAGGGTGACTGGCAGCGGGAGGTATTGCCAGAACAGTATGACGGTGGCGACCACGCCCACCAGGTGCACGCTCATCGTGGCGACGCGCCCGTTCTGCATCAGCGCTTCGAGCTGCGCGACGAAAAGCTCGTCGCCCGGAATATGGCGTTGGTAGATCATGCACCGAATCCTACACCCTGGAGGCTATAAAAATAAACTTAAGGGCCAAAGCTGCGAACCGCATCACAGGGGGTCGCGTTGCCAGCAACCCGCTTTTGCGACACACTCCATTGGTCACAATAACCGGGGTCCGGGTATGTACTCCTGGAATACCATTCGCACAGTTTGTGCAATTTTGCTGCTGATACCCATCATTCACCTGGCTTACCTCGTGTCGCGGGAAACGCTGGCCACCCTGGATACGTCGCACGAGGCCTGGGCCGGGGAGATTGCGGAATATGCCGCAGCCGACAGGGCCATGAAACTGCCAGTGGAACCCATCGTGGTGATCGGCGGCCGCCAGGTAAAGCTATGGCAGGGGCTGGATCACCTGTTAAGCCCCAGGCCGGTGCTGATGAGGGGGCTCGGGCAGGCTACCGTGGACGATATAATCCACTATCACTCGGAGCTGATCGGCTACTACCGGCCCGCTGCGGTGGTATTGTTGCCGGGACCCAGCGAATTCCATATCCGCGACAACAAGTCGGCGCAGGAGCTGGTGACCGCCATCCGCAAGCTGGTCGAGCTCGATGAGTCATACCGCGCGACCAGGCGGTATTACTTGTTTACACCTGTCAAGACCCCGCTCTATCCCCAGGACTATGCGACTATTGATGAGGCCACCCTGCTGCTGGAGCGCTGGGCACAGCAACAGCCGCAGGTGACCATCCTCGATGCCAACCCCCTGCTCACCCTCGGCAATGGCAACCCGAACCCTGACTTTTTCCGCCTCGACGGCACCAACCTCAATGAACACGGGTACCTGCGGATTTCCGTGCTGCTTCAGAACGCCCTGAAGCGGGACGAAACGGGAGCGTACGCGGCTCACTGAAGGGCTACTTTTGGCCCAATATGCGCTAGAATCGCGCACATGTTATCCGAGATTCCCGTACTGGCACCTGCCACCCCCCTGCTGGATAGCATCGACCAGGGAGTTCCCTTGCGCGAGCTGGGCATGCCGCAGCTGAAGCAGCTGACCGAGGAACTGCGCAGCTACCTGCTCTACAGCGTGGGCCAGTCCGGCGGCCACTTCGGCGCCGGGCTCGGCGTGGTCGAGCTCACCGTGGCGCTGCACTACATCTACAACACGCCCCACGACAGGATCGTCTGGGACGTGGGACACCAGACCTACCCCCACAAGATCCTCACCGGCCGCATGCGCCAGATGCACAGCATGCGCCAGGCGGGCGGCCTGGCCGGCTTTCCCAAGCGCAGCGAAAGCGAATACGACACCTTTGGCGTGGGCCACTCCTCCACCAGCATCTCAGCCGCGATGGGCATGGCGCTGGCCGCGAGTCACCAGGGCATCGAGCGCAAGGTTATCGCGGTGATCGGCGACGGCGCCATTACCGGCGGCATGGCCTTCGAGGCGCTGGCCCACGCCGGCCACGAGCGGCCCAATATGCTGGTGATCCTCAATGACAACCAGATGTCCATCGGCCACAACAGGGGCGGGCTCGCCACTTACTTCGCCAAGATCTGGGCCAGCAAGTTCTACATCGCCATGCGCGAGGGCTCCAAGAAGGTGCTGGAGAAAATCCGCCCCGCCTGGGAGCTGGCCAAGCGCACCGAGGAGCATATGAAGGGCATGGTCGCGCCGGGCACCATGTTCGAGGAGCTGGGCTTTCACTATATCGGCCCCCTCGATGGCCACGACCTGCCCGGCCTGATCCAGACCCTGGAGAATATGAAGGAACTGGAGGGCCCCCAGTTCCTCCATATCCGCACCATGAAGGGCAAGGGTTTCGCGCCGGCGGAGGCAGACCCGGTGGGCTACCACGCGATCAACAAGATAGAACCCAAGCCCAAGGGACCCCTGCTCGCCGCCCCGCAGCCGGCCGGGCCAAAATTACTGAAATACCAGGACGTGTTCGGCCGCTGGCTGTGCGATATGGCGGAGCGGGACAAGCGCCTGATCGGCATCACCCCAGCCATGTGCGAGGGCTCGGGCATGGTCGATTTCGCCAAACGCTTCAGGGACCGCTATTACGACGTGGCCATCGCGGAACAGCACGCGATCACGCTGGCGGCCGGGATGGCCTGCGACGGCCTCAAACCGGTGGTGGCGATCTACTCGACGTTCCTGCAGCGGGGCTACGACCAGCTGATCCACGATGTGGCCCTGCAAAACCTGGACGTCACCTTCGCCATCGACCGCGCCGGCCTCGTCGGCCAGGACGGACCCACCCACCACGGCGCCTTCGACCTCAGCTTCCTGCGCTGTATCCCCAATATGGTGATCGGCGCGCCCTCGGATGAGAACGAATGCCGGCAGATGTTGTATACCGCCTACCAGTACAAAGGGCCGGCGGCGATTCGCTACCCCAGGGGTACCGGGCCGGGGGCGATTATTGCCAACGAAATGACGGAGATGGAGATTGGCAAGGCGGTGGAGGTGCGGCGGGGTGAAA
>JAOUDU010000129.1 GCA_029859085.1 Gammaproteobacteria bacterium
CATGTCATGGAGGTGAATTTTTACGGCGCGGCGCGCCTGCTCCATGCGGCCTGGCCGGTGTTGCGCGAGGCAAACTACGGCAGGGTCCTGGTCTCCACTTCCACCGCCGGTCTCTATGGCAACCACGGCCAGGCGGCGTACGCCTCCTCGAAGGCGGCGCTGCAGGGCCTGGTAAAGAGCCTGTCTATTGAAGGAGCGTCGCGCAACATAGGGGTCAATTCCATTGCGCCCTACGCGGCCACCCAGTTGACCCGCGCCGCATTTCCCGGCGAACAGGCGGGGCGGTTCAGCCCCGGGGCGACCGCCCCGCTGGTGGCCTGGCTGGTGAGCGAGCAATGTGCCCTGCGGGGCAAAACCCTCGTCGCGGGCGCCGGCAGTGCGCGGCTGGTGCAGACACTGGAGGGGGAAACCATTGTCCTGGGAGAGGATATTCCGGCGGCGATCGAGAAGCTGCAGGCGCGGAGCTGCGATCATGCGCCGGCGAGCGCCAGCGCGGAATTTGAGGATTTCCGGGGATCCCTGTAACCGCCGCGATCAGCTGCTGGCGAGCATCCACTTGCGCAGCCGGTTGGAATCGCCGAAGGGAGTGAGCTTGCCGAAGGAGTTGAGCAGCACGATGGACACTTCCTCGCCCTTGATGTTGGCCCGCATCACCAGGCAGCGCCCGGCCTCGTGGATGTACCCGGTCTTGCTCAGTTCGATATCCCAGTCGGCGTTTTTCAGCAGGCGGTTGGTATTGGCGTAGGTCAGCGGGCCCTGTTTCGTGTAGGGGTGGACTTCCTGTTTCAGGGTCGTGGTGGCCCGGGTGATAAGCGGGTAGGTTTCGGCCGCGGCGATCATCTTGGCCAGGTCACTGGCGGTGGACAGGTTTTCCGTGCGCAGCCCCGCGGGGTCGGAGAAGCGGCTGCTGCCCATGCCGAGTTCTTTGGCCTTCCTGTTCATCTGCGCGACAAACACCTCCATGCCGCCGGGGTAGGTGCGGCCCAGGGCTGTCGCGGCGCGGTTTTCCGAGGCCATCAGCGCCAGCATCAGCAGCTCGCGCCGGGTCAGGGTGGCGCCCACGGCGAGGCGTGAACCGGTCATGCGAACCAGGTCCCGGTCCGCGTTGGCGATGGTCAGTTTTTCCCCGAGGTCGAGCCCGGCGTCCAGCACCACCATGGCCGTCATCAGCTTGGTGATCGAGGCGATGGAGCGCACCGTATCGACGTCCTTGCCGAAGATGACGTTGCCGCTGCTGTCCAGCACGATGGCAGAGGCAGAGCGCAGGTCGGGATTACCGCTCAGTTCCGCGAACTGCGAACTGCTGCCGGCATTTGCGGCCCCCGGGATTGCTGCGATCAGCAATGCGGCCAGTGAAAGCACCCGTGCAATGCGCATGGCGTCAATGGTTCCTTGTTCTATTCAGGTTTCTTCACACGAGAGCCAACGCATCCGGCCCCTGTCGATGGCCGATAGTGTGTACCAGGCGAAACAATAGTGCCAGACCTGTGCAAAACCGTCAGCGTGACCTGCGCATCCTTTTGCGGGAGTTGAGCCAGCCCCAGACCAGGCCACCCGGGGCTTCCACCCCTGTGTGCATGTAACGTAGCACATTGTAATTGTCGGTAATCCAGTTGATAAAAAATTGGGCCCGATGCTGCCCGCACATCAGGATTTCGTCGCCTTCCTCCAGCCGGGTATCGGGATCGGGCAGCACAAGCAAGTCATCGCGTCGCCGGATCGACAGCACCATTGCCGGCAGGTCGTCCTCCCGGTTGCGCGGATCCTTGCACAGGAAACCAGACCTGACGGGGCGCTTCGCCAACAGATAATCGTGAATTGCCGGGGTCTCTTCAGAGTTAACATTAATTGCCCAGAGAGCCAGTGGCTGATCGACGATGATTGCGCTGATGCGCAGCAGGAGTTCATGGGCCCAGGAGTCTTCCCGCTCGCACATGTACGTGATGAATTTGATTGTCAGGGGCGTTGTGATCAGTACGAATATTTCGTCGGCGATAATCCGCCCGGGTTCCATGATCATATTGACATTGGCGGCCCGGAATACGGGTTTATTGGGGCCGAGATTCTGCCGGGCGACGGTTATCAGGTTGGGCTTCAGGTCTCTCGCGGTAATAATAATCGACAGGTTGTCCGCGTCATCGTCGGTACCGGCAACGATACCCACCGCAGTGAGGATGTCCGCTGCCAGCAGGGTCTCCGCCTCCGTGCCCACCCCCTCGACGGTGCCCGCGGGGGCGCCGCGCGAATCAGGATCGGCATCGATAAAGGTGATTGGAATGCCACGGCTTTGCAGCGCTTTTTCCACGGCTTTGCCAAAACGCCCATAACCACATACGACCCAGCGCCCCCGGGTCTCCTGGTAGGGGGACGGCAGTACCCGGTGGTGGGGGTTGAAAATCATATCCTTGATAATGTACTTGTAGGGCTCGGTCACGGACAGGGCCAGGTGTTCGGCGAAGGTCTCAAAGGGATCGATAATATGGTCGGTCCCGAAAGAGGCGAGGTTCGCCGTGGTTTTCTTGGACCCGGTACGGCTGATTACCGGTCTTTCCGGGTCGATCAGTTTACTGTCGATGGAAATGGCCAGGTTGGCGTGGTCATCATTGGTCAGGGCAACCACCCCGGCGCAGTTGCGGCTGCGGATCCCGGCGCTGTTCAACAGGTCCGGATCTGACGCATCGCCACAGATAGCAGGCACCGCCAGGCCCATCGCATCCGCTTCCAGTTCATCAATCAGGCGCTGACTGGCATCGATTACAATCGTCCGGATGCCCTGCGCGTCCAGCGCGCGTACCAGCCTGCTCCCGGTGACTCCGTATCCGCATACCAGGTAAAAAGGGTCTCGAAGGCGCCTTACACGGCGATTGAAGGAGTTGCGATTTATCAGGCGATTAAAGCTGGGGTCCTGGAACAGCGCAAAAATCTTGCCGATGCTGTACAGCCAACCCAGAACGGTTGAATAGATGCATACGATCGTCCAGAAGCGCTGCGCAGTCGTGAACGGGTAGGGAATTTCGCCGAAGCCAATGGTCGTTCCCATGAAGCTGACAAAATAAAAGGCGTGAAAAAAATCCATACGCCAGGGCTTGCCCTGGTCATCAACTCCGGGGATCAATACGAAGCCAAGGGTACAGATCGAATAAATTACCAGAACGGTAATCATTGGAGTTCTCAATCGACGCAGCAACAAATAGAAGACGTGTTGCATGGCAGTGGCCGCCTGAGCCCGGATTAGTGCCGAACCATCATTGTTTCAAGTATCAGCAGTATGACCGAGGTGACATTTGCCAGTACGGCGCCGGCAGAGAGCGAGACTATGCTGGTCATCATCGCCGCATCCAGTCCCGTTTCTATCAGGTGACTGGAAAAACCCCAGACAACGGCCGCGACAATCAACTGCAGGTCTGCCACCAGGCTGGTTGCAAGCAGCACGGCCCCGACATGAGTGCGGTCACCGAATTTCATAATGGTGGCGATAAGGCTCACCACCAGTGCGGCATATAACTCGTAGACGTTATGGTGGTCGGGGTTATCGATGTCTCCCAGCACAAAGCCAAAATTGAGGGTTAGTGCAAGCACGATGAAAAACGCGAACACCACTTTTTCTATATTCATATTGACCTACCTTTGCTTCGTTTGGCTAACCCGGTTCACACTCGGCGCCCGCAGAAACCCGCAGCAACCCCCGGAAGGCCCGGCTGGCGGTGGCGTCGCCCGACAGCACCCGGTACACGTCAGTGGCTATCGGCATTTCAACGCCGTATTTTTTTGCCAGGGCCATTACCGCGGGCGCACTCTTGGCGCCCTCGGCGACCATGAACATCTCGTCCACGATCTCCTGCATGTTGCGGCCCTTGCCCAGTTCCACGCCGACATGGCGGTTGCGGCTCTGGGGACTGGTGCAGGTGGCGATCATGTCGCCCATGCCAGCCAGGCCGGCAAAGGTTTCCGCCCGCCCGCCCATTGCCACCCCCAGGCGGGTCACTTCCGCCAGGCCGCGGGTGATCAGGGCGGAGCGGGTGTTGTCGCCGGCACCCTGGCCGTCGCCCATGCCCACCGCGATGGCTATGATATTCTTCAGCACCCCGCCGAGTTCGCAGCCAATCACATCGTTGTTGGTATACACCCGGAACAGGCCGCTCTTGAAGATCGACTGCAGCTCACGCACGATGATGTCGTCCTCCATCGCGATCACGCTGGCCGCCGCCTGCCCGGCCATGATCTCCCGCGCCAGGTTGGGGCCGGTCAGTACGCCCACCGGGTGGCCGGGCATCACCTCGGTGATGATTTCCGTCATGCGCATGCTGGTGTCCAGCTCCAGGCCCTTGGTCAGGCTGATCACCGGTACCCAGGCGCGGATATGCTGCTTCACCTCCAGCAGCACACTGCGGAAATTCTGCGAGGGGATTCCCATCACCACCACATCGGCGCCGCATACCGCCTCGGCGATATCGTTGGTGGCCACCAGTTTGTCCGGCAGCACGGCGCCCGGCAGGTAGGTGGAATTGGTGTGGTGGTTGTTGATCTCCGCCACCGTCGCCGGGTTGCGGGCCCAGAGGGTGACCGGTACGTTGCGTGTCAGCAACGATGCCACGGTCGTGCCCCAGGAGCCCCCACCCAGCAGTCCGACTTTCAGGTTTGCCATGCTTATTTCTCCAATGCTATGCCGCGGGTGGCCACACCGAGTGCGCGGATCAGTTCCAGGCGGCGCAGTACATCGCGAATTTCCTGGGCCAGCGCCTTGCGCCCGCTGGCGACCCCCTGGTCACCCCCGGTCGTCAGTTTGCGGTGCTCTGCCATCTTGAAGCCGTTTTTAAACAACAGTTTTCCAATCGACGAGGGGCTGCTGATGCGTCGTTGCAGGTAAGCCTGGCGCCCGAGTTTCAGCGCCTGGGTCACGCACTGTTCCTCCGTCAGGGACTCGGACGCGTCCATCCTGGCCAGCAGGTCCGCCACCACCGAATAGGCCTCGGCATAGGTCGCCAGGGTGACATGCGAGGCCAGCAACAGCATATTGTTCTGCAGCTGCAGGAAACCCGGTGCGCCCTTTTGCAGCAGTTCTTCCCAGTTTTGCGCGTAGCGGGCGAGTTCATCCCGAATCTGCTGGTGAAACTCCTCGGTCGGGGCGTAGAAGAACTCGAACTTGAACAGGTCGCGCAGCTTGTCCACCTCGGTCCAGAAAATCTCCGGCGCGGCGGCGCCTTCTATCTCGCTGGTTTTCAGCAGCGCCAGTTCGATGATGGCCTTGTTCACAAAGAAGTGAATGATCGTGTTGCGGTAGTAGCTGGCGACCGCGTGCTGTTCCTGCTCGATCGCGTACACCACGTCCGGTCCCTCGTCGTAGCGGGTCACCATTCCCTCGTCGATCATGATCCCCAGCAGGCTCGTCATCCTGCTGGCATAGGCGGGATCAAAGTCGGCGGAAATACGCAGGTGGCGGGCCGAGGCCCAGGCCAGCAGTACATCCATGTCCCGCACCACCTCGGCCTCTGTCAGCGCCCTTGGGGCGGATCCCAGCAGGCTCATGGTCACCAGTGAGGGAAACGTAATGGGAGTGACGTGGTTGGCCTCCACCGCCACTTCGAAGGCGATTTTCGACAGCGCCAGCTTGTCGTCGGGATGTGGCGCCCTGGCCAGCACCACCGGCTCGCCGATATCCATGTAGACCTTGCCCATCGGCCTGGCCAGGCTGCGAATATAGCCGATGAACCAGCGCAGGGACTCGGCGCCCTTGCCGCGGCCGGTCTGCTCGGTGGCGTATTCCTCCACGTCCCGTATCAGGTCGTAGCTGATGGATATGGGAATGATGTGGATATTGCGGGCATCCGTGGCGTGGCAGGCTTCGAGCACATATTTCAGCAAGCCGTAGCGGGGAGGCATCAGTTTGCCCATGCGCGAGCGGGTGCCCTCGAACGCCCAGTTCATCGGGAACCGCTTTTCCATCAGGTAGCCGACGTAGTGGCGCAGGGTAATCTTGTAGAGCTCGTTGTCCTGGAAGCTGCGCTTGATAAAGATGGCGCCGGCCCGGTGCAGCAGGAAGCCCAGGCCGGGGAAATTCATGTTGGCGCCGCCGAACATATGGGGCATCGGAAAGTCGTTGTCGTACAACACCTTCGGCACCACCATGCCGTCGAGATAGGTCTTGTGGGTCCAGAGCAGCATCGCGGGATTGTCGCGCACCACCTGGCGCATCTTTTCCACCGCCGCCTGGTCGTAGACGATCTTGTCCTCATAACCCAGGCCCAGGCAGAAACTGTTGAACTTCGCGTAGACATCAAGCCAGAACGTACTCGGGCGCGACACCATCTCGGCCATGTAGCCGGCCGCCTCCGCCATCAGCTCGGATTTCGGTCGGCCGGTCTCCCGGGCGAGCGCCGCGACAGCCTCGTTGAAAGCCGGGCTGGACTTCAGGCTCGCCGCGACATGGCGCGGTACCTTGTAGCGCCCGCCCTGCAGGCGTCTCTCCGCAATGTCGAGCACCAGTGCCGCCTGGCGACCCACAAACTCAGCGAAGTCCTGCTGGGCATTCCCCTCCTCGATATTGTGGTGGAGCTCGAAGCGCTGGCGCAGGTTGGCCACGGAATCCGGGCTGCCGGCGATAAGGCGCATGCGCGCGGGCGAGGTCTCGAAAATTTTGCGACCGCGGCGGGCTCCCGGGTGGCGCGGGTCACCGAAAAAAAGGTTGCGCAGGCGCGGTCCCGAATCGATATCCTCCTGCGAGGGCAGCCAGGCCACGCGCAGCGGCGCTACCAGGGTGTCCGCGGGCAGCGCCAGCGCGATGATCAGCTGGGCGGTGTCGATGGTCTTGCGGTCGTCGCCCAGTTGCAGGCAGACTTTCGGCGCCTCGAATTCCTCGCTGGCACTGGTCCGGTGGTGGTGTATCCACTGCTTCAGCAGGTCCCGTTCAAAGCCGTTGCGGCTGTCCAGGATGAACAGCACCCGCTGTCCGTCCCGCGCTGGCCAGGGGTTGCCCTCCTGGAATTTGTCCGCCAGTTCCATCCGGATCAGGACCTGGATTTCCTGTTACCGGCTTTCGCCGGCGGCCGTTGCCCTGCCTGCTTTTTCTTTGCGGGCGGGCGTTTTGCGACGGATGCAGCCGCGGCTGGTTTCTTCGGCTTCTTTTTTGCCACTGTGCTTTTCTTTGGCTTTGGCTTTGGCTTTGGCTTTGGCTTTGGCTTGGGCTTGGGCTTGGGCTTGGGCTTGGGCTTTGGCTTGGGCTTGGGTTTTGGTTTGGGCTTGGGCTTGGTCCCGGCTTTGGCCGCAGCTTTCTTCCCGGCTGTTTT
>JAOUDU010000130.1 GCA_029859085.1 Gammaproteobacteria bacterium
TCATGCGTAAAGATACAGACACAGCTGTCGCCAACCAATACAACCTCAATCCCAATACTGGCGAGAGTCTCGACAATCAGCGCACACGTTTCCGCCCTTTTGCGGCATGCCGGTTACATTGAAGCGGCTTTCCTGTGCGCCTGGGTCGCGTTTTCACCACGGTCAGGGTCTCACGCAGATTAGCTGGCGCCATGCCAAGAGCGTTGGGCAGGAGGGCTTCCACCTGCGCAAGAAATGCGTATCGACGATTGAACTTGTATATTCTGTTTCTCCCGGACAGTTTATTCACGGGCAGGCCATCACGTTCCATGCGTTTAAGCTGGTTCTGTATAGTTCTCACGCCCATTCGGTAAAAAGACGCGATTTCACTGGCGTAGCCCTCGCCGCGTGTAACCGGGAACAGTAATCCGCGTTCGGCTCCTTCACCGCCGACGATAGCTTCTACCATCCATTATCTGTATACCGAAATATTCGGTTATTACCTGGAGAGCGGTAGAATCAAAGTCGAGCGTATTGGGGGCAAGATGGCCCTGAGGCACCGGGACCTGGTTCCAATCTCTGTTAGACAAACTCGCCTCACGGGCGAGTTTGAAACGAGTCGCCGGCGGCGGAGCCCGCGGGGCCACAACAGTGGAACGCCGCCCGCCTCGAAGTGTACGCCCGCGGACAACGCAAGGCGGTTGCGAACGCTTGAGCTGCCGACTTCGGCGCGGCCCGCATAGCTCCTGGAGGCAACCTAGCCAAAACCGTTTGCCTCCAGGTGATCGTCGTCGATACCGAAGTAATGCGCGATCTCGTGCAGCACGGTCCGGGCGATTTCCTCGCGCAGTTCTGGCTCCGCCAGTCCAAGCGCAAGGTGCGGCCGGCGATAGATGTAGATAACGTCGGGCAGTACGCCGCCGTAGTCTACCCCGCGCTCGGGCAGTGGCGTCCCCGTGTATAGCCCGAGCAGGCCATCCCCGTCCGCCAGCAGTTCGGGATCCGGCGCGTCCTCTATCATTATCGTCACATTGTCGAGGGCACCCCGCACCCAGGCAGGCAGGTCGTCGAGTACACGACCTACCAACTCGTCGAACTGCTCTGAAACCATACGCCCAGCCTAGTCAAGTGATCGCGACGACATCAGAATTCCGGGTACCGCCCAAGCGCTCGCGACAGACACCCTACCTATTGTGCAAAACGAATTTTTCCACCCCATCGGTTCCACATCAACAGTCTGGGTGGCGTGAGTATATATTTAGCAACCTGCAGTACTGGCGCCGGGGGCACAATACCAGATCGCATTGGCCCTGCCGACCTGATTCAGTTCCTGCCTGGTATCATCTCCTCCACAGTCTGGTTCTATTCTCGCCCCCTCTTGTTGCTCTCGAAGCGCAGGAACTGCTTCATCACGGGTGTTTGGTCGGGACCCGGCCCCTTGTTGCGAACAGCTTCCAGTGAGCGCCGGGAGTCGGCTCTTTAATTGGTCGGTATTTACGAAATAAGAGTTTCATAAATTCGAATTGTCGGAATTATTCCGATGTATATCCTAGCCCCCATGACAACCCCGCAACACAACGCCGACACCGCGCCAGGCAAAGCGACTGCGCGCTCAGCCCGGTTCGGCTGGACCAACTGGCTGGTCCGTTCCGGGGTTTTCGCAACCCTGTGGTGGGTGCTTACAGCAGGTGACAGCGGTAGCTGGATAATCGGTGTCCCCGTGGTGTTGGTGGCGGCCTGGTTAAGCATCTCGCTGGCTGGCGCCGCCGCGTTTCGTCTCTCCTTTGCCGGACTCGCGCGCTACCTGGTGTTCTTTGTGGTCGAGTCGATACGCGGTGGTGTCGATGTCGCCCGGCGGTTGCTGCCCGGTGGACATGTGGAACCTCAACTGCTGCATTACCGCACCGGCCTGGCCGAAGGCTTGCCGAGGAATCTTCTGGTTTACACCGTGAGCCTGCTGCCCGGTACGCTGGCGGTGGATATCGAGGGCGACCGTTTGACGCTGCATGCCCTGAGTCGCGATATGCAGCCGCTTGAAAGCGTCGAAACCTGCGAGCGACATTTGGCCGCAGTGTTCGGTGCAGCCGTTCCGATGGTGGCTGCACGCTGATGGCCGTATACCTGAGCGTAATCGCTCTTGTCCTGCTTGGCACCCTGGCCCTCGGGCTGGTAAGGGTGGGTCGCGGGCCCACACCGGGCGACCGGATGGCGAGCGTGCTGCTGGGCGGCACGACAGGCGTTGCCCTGCTACTGATACTGTCTGCCAGCGAAGGCTCCGGCGCAACCCTCGACACTGCGCTGGTGCTTGCCGTACTGGCTCCCGTACTGACCGTGGCATTCATCGCCGCGCGGCGGCGGCCGAGCCTGGGCGAATCGGACCGTGGCTGACGCTTTCACCGTAGTGTTTACGCTCGCGGGAACACTGTTCTTCCTGACGGGCTCCATCGGGCTGCTGCGCTTCCCCGACCTGTACAGTCGTTTGCATGCCCTTACCAAGGCCGACAATCTCGGTCTCGGTTTGATTGCCCTGGGTGTGCTGGCGCAGGCGGACGGCGCCGCTTTCGTTGCCAAGGTGATTCTGGTCTGGCTGGTCACCCTTGCCACCAGTGCGGTTGTCGGGCACCTGATAGCCCGGGACGCTCTGCCTGGCAACCCGGAAACCGGTGTTATGAACGATGATTGAATGGTGGGTTGACGCTCTGGTGGGCCTGATGATGCTGTGGCTGGCGTGGCAGGCCCTTACATCCCCCGATTTATTGCGGGCCGTGGCAATGTTTGTGACCTTCGGCCTGCTGGTGGCCATCGCCTGGATACGCCTGGGGGCGCCCGATGTGGCCATCGCTGAGGCCGCTATCGGCGCGGGGCTTACCGGCGCCCTGTTGTTGATTACGATTCGCCGCATGGAGGACCAGCGCAATTCCGGGTCCCTGGAGAAGCGTCGTGCCAAAGCTGATTAAACGTTGCCTGCCCGTGTTGGTCGGGGCTGGCGCGGTCGCACTGGGCGCTCTCATCGCCGCGGCGTGGGTGCGCACACAGGAAAACGGCGGTGCGATGACGCGCGCCGTGCTTGAGGCCTTGCCTGACAGCGGTGTCAGCAACCCTGTCACCGCGGTGCTGCTCAATTTCAGGGGCTTCGATACACTGCTTGAGGTTGCTGTGCTGATGCTCACCCTGATCGCCGTATGGGCGCTGGATTTGCGCCTGCCCAGAACCGAAGCACTGCCTCCCTCGCCGGTATTCAGCAGCCTGCTGCGCTTCAGCGGCCCACTGTTGGTGGTGATTGCCGGCTACCTCCTTTGGGTTGGCGCCAGCGAACCGGGTGGCGCATTCCAGGCCGGTGCTGTGCTGGCCGGAGGCTGCCTGCTGCTTAGGCTCGCAGGGCGCTGGAATCCCGGCGCCCGGTTTGTGCGCTGGGCGGTGTCAGTGGGGCTTTTGGTGTTCCTGCTTACCGCTATCGCGATGCCGGGTTTGACCGGCGGGCTCCTGCAGTACCCGCCCGCATCGGCGGGGATGTGGATTTTGCTGATTGAAACTGCCGCCACAGTATCCATCGCCGCCATCCTGGCTGCATTGTTTGTCGCCCGGGAACCCGAGGGCCCCCGCCGGTGATGGTCGCCGACCTTTACGCGCTGGTGGGGGTGGTCCTGTTCGTGATGGGTCTGTCCGCGTTGATCCTGCGCAGCCGCGATCTGCAGCGTATTCTCGGGCTCAATATAATGGGCACTGGCGTTTTCATGTTGTTGGTGACCAGCGCCCACGGTGACGGGCAGGCGGCGGATCCCGTGCCGCATGCCATGGTTCTCACCGGCATCGTGGTTGCGGTCAGCGCGACCGCATTTGCACTTGCCCTGAGCCTCGCCAGGGAACGCCATAAATGACCTTGTGGTGGAGTACCCTTTGCGTCGCCGCGCCGCTGCTGGCTTCGGTGCTGCTGTTTCTAAGGCCGAAACGGACGGCGGGCATCGCCCTGGTCGCCGTGACCCTGGTGCTGATCGGCGCACTGGGGCTGGCCGTTGTGCTGCATGACAGTGGACCTCAGTTCATCGCAATCGGCGGCTGGGGAGCGCCGCTCGGCATCGGTTGGCGAATTGACGGCCTGACGGTCACCATGCTGCTGATGGCGGGTATCGTGGGGTGGCCGGTAACCATCTACGCCCTCGACTATTTTGGCGGCGCAGCGGGCGGTCGTCATTTCTGGCCCCTTTGGATGCTGCTCCTGACCGCGTTGTGCGCCCTGTTCCTCAGTAACGACCTGTTCAACTGGTATGTCACCCTGGAGCTACTGGGTCTTTCGGCAGTTGCCCTGGTGACCCTGTCCGGCAAGCAGGCGGCCCTGGATGCGGCCCAGCGCTACCTGTATACCGGCCTGGTCGGTTCGCTCTTCTACCTGCTGGGTGTCGCGCTTATCTACAATGCCTACGGTGTGCTGGACCTCGCTGTGCTGCGGGAGGTGACCGAGCCCACCCTGGCGGTGTGGGTGGCATTGGGTCTGATGGCGGTCGGGCTGCTGGTCAAGAGCGCGCTGTTCCCACTGCACTTCTGGCTGCCGGCTGCCCACGGTTCGGCGCCGGCGCCGGTGAGTGCGATTTTGTCGGCCCTGGTCGTAAAGGGGGCGTTCTATATCCTGCTGCGCCTCTGGTTTGACCTGGTGCCTGCCGCACTGCCAGGCGCCGTCTCTGTGATCCTCGGCGCACTGGGCGCCGGGGCCATCATCTGGGGCTCTCTGCAGGCGATCAGGGCTACCCGATTGAAAATGCTGGTAGCGTATTCAACCGTGGCACAACTGGGCTATCTCGCCCTTTTCTTCCCCCTCAGTGGAGCCGGGGAGTGGGGTAATGCCGCCCTGACCGGCGTGGTCTATTTCATGGTCGCGCATGCCTGCGCCAAGGGCGCCATGTTCCTCGCCGCCGGGAATCTGCAGCGAGCCGCAGGTCATGATAACTTGGTTTCCCTCGCCCCTACCGCGCAGGCCCTGCCTGTGTCGATGTTTGCCTTTGCCATCGCCGGGGTCAGTATCATGGGTTTGCCGCCCAGCGGTGGTTTTATCGCAAAGTGGAGCCTGTTAAGCGCAGCGATCGGCAGCGGGGGCTGGATATGGGTAGTGGTCATGATTGCCGGGGGCCTGTTATCAGCCGGCTACATCTTTCGCGTGCTCTCGCTGTCGTTTTCTGAATCCGGGGCCGAACCGAAACCGGAACTTGCCCCGGTGGCAAAAAGCAGCGAATGGGCGAGTCTGCTGCTGGCCTCGATCGCCCTGCTGCTTGGCCTGAACGCACTGCCGGTGCTCGACCTGCTGAGCATTGGCTTGCCGAGGATCGGCTGATGACCTGGAGTGCCGCGCTGCCACTGCTGATCCTCGCCAGTTCGCTGGTGACCGGTCTGGTCATTTTCTTCCTGAAGGAGCAATCCGTGCTGCTGCGCACGGTCCTCAACCTGTCCGGTGCCGGTATCAAGCTGATACTGGTCGGAGTTCTCATGTGGGGCGTCTACCAGGGCCAGACCTTTGAAGCCCGCCTGCCACTACTTCCCGACATTGAACTCGTGTTGCACGCGGATGCCCTGTCGCTGCTGTTTGTCAGCCTGTCGACGGTGCTGTGGTTCGTTACCACGGTGTATGCGATAGGCTACCTGGAACACTCGCCACACAGGAGTCGCTTCTTCGGATTCTTCAGCCTCTGTGTCACCGCCACTGTCGGCATTGCGCTGGCGGGTAATCTGATCACTTTCCTGATCTTCTACGAACTGCTGACCCTCGCGACCTATCCACTGCTGATGCACCGCGGTACGGCCGATTCGCGGCGGGCAGGCCGGATCTATCTTACCTACACCCTGGCCGGTGGCGCCCTGTTACTGGTCGGCGTGGTCTGGCTGAAATCACTGGCTGGCCCGCTCGACTTTACCGCCACCGGGATACTGGCAGGGCGCACTGACCTGAATCCCGACACCCTGCGCTGGATATTCCTGCTGCTGATTGTCGGCTTTGGCGTCAAAGCCGCGCTGGTGCCGCTGCACGGGTGGCTGCCCATATCGATGGCCGCGCCGGCGCCCGTCAGTGCGCTGCTGCACGCGGTGGCTGTGGTGAAGGCGGGCGCCTTTGGCATTACCCGGGTTGTCTACGACGTCTACGGAGTCGAATTCTCAGCCAGCCTCGGGGTCCTGATGCCGCTGGCCATAGTGGCTTCGTTTACCATTGTCTACGGGTCCGTGCGCGCGCTGTTCCAGGACAAGCTCAAGCCGCGGCTTGCCTATTCAACGATCAGCCAGGTGTCCTATATCATCCTCGGCACAGCGATTGTCGGCCCGGTCGCGACTATCGGTGGCATTGTCCACCTGGTACACCAGGGGTTGATGAAGATCACCCTGTTTTTCTGTGCCGGCAACCTGGCTGAAACCCTCGGTATCCACCGGGTGAGCGAGATGAACGGGGTGGGCCGGCGGCTGCCGAAAACCATGGTGGCCTTTACCGTGGCAGCGCTGGGTATGATCGGTGTTCCGCCGATCGCGGGGTTTATCAGCAAGTGGTACCTGGGTGCAGGCGCGCTGGATGCGAATCTGCCGTGGATTCTCGTCATCCTGGCTATCAGCAGCGCACTCAACGCGGCTTACTTTCTACCCATCCTGTATCGCGCCTGGTTCATGCCGGCAACCGGCGCCTGGCAGGAAAGGCTTGAGCCCGGCCGGTTTGAAACTCACTGGATGCTGTTGATGCCCCCATTGGTCACTGCAGCCCTGGCGTTGTTGTTCGGCCTGTTTGCCAATATGGATGGCAGTCCCCTTGCATGGGCCCGCCTGATTGCCGAACGGGAGTATCTGCGCTGATGGCTACCGTCGATCTGCCGCGACTGATGCTGCTGACGGTGTTGATCCTGCCCTGGTTGATGCTGTCTTTGACCGCCGTGGCCCGCTTCGCACCCTGGCTGCGGCGCGCTCTCGTGATGGCGCCCGCTATTGGCCTTGTGCTGGCGTTTTTGCCCCCTGCCGGCCAATTCGAAATGCCCGGATTGCTGCTGGGAAGCCGATTTGGCGTAGATGGCGTCAATCGTGTTTTCCTTGTTGTCACTGCGCTCGCATGGTTGGCCGCATCGGTACTGGCGGCATCCTATCTCCTCGCCGCCGCGCGTCCCAGGCGTTTCCTGACCTGCTTTGTACTTGCCATGGGCGGGAACTTCGCACTCGTGCTCAGCCAGGATGCGGTCAGTTTTTTTACCGGGTTCGCGGTGATGAGCCTCGCCGCCTACGGACTGGTGAACCACCGTGGCGATACCGCGTCCACCTATGCCGGG
>JAOUDU010000131.1 GCA_029859085.1 Gammaproteobacteria bacterium
CGCAGCCTCCATGCGGTGTCCCCGTGTAGTGCGCATGGCACCACACTCGTCGCCAAATTGCCTGGAGAAGCCTTTTACCTGAGATTGGTCAAGAGTCCGCCGGTGTGGCCCGGCGTCATCATGTGGCGAACTGGAGAGCGAACGGGAAGCTGATTGCAATGCATGATATTGCGGTGGGCCGCAGCCTGGAAATGCGACTATTCACAAAGTTCCTGGATGATTCGGGTGTTCCCTGGCGTACCGATGCCTCGAGGGTCGGCCTTCCTTCCCGGCGACCTGGAGCAGATACCTTCCTGCCGTCAACTCTTGTCATGGAATTTCTGGGGGAGCTGGTCGAGCGCGAGAATTTCGCTGAAATGTCGGCGTTGGCCTCGCTGGGCCCGGATGGTGAGATCCTCAGGTGTGCGGCACCGGGGCAGGTCGAGGCCGCCCTGTTGAGCGCACCGACGCTCTACTCCGGCTTGCGAGCGCTGTGTGATGAATCCGCTTCTCAGTGGAGTCACTGCAGGTTCTGGTTACGCGAAACGGAACGTACTCTCTGGGTTTGTTCGCTACTCGCCTTACCGGGCGGGAACGGGAATCGCCGGGGCTGGGAGCAACAGGTTCAGTCGCGATTGATCAGGCTGGTTGGGCTTATCCAGGAGTACCTCGGGTCGCGGTGGCGTCCCGAGGTTCTGTTACTGGAGACCGAGGCGCTGCCCTCGGTGATGTTCGCTGAGATCATGCAAAACCCCCGCGTATTCACCAACACAGGTTACAGCGCCGTGCCAGTACCAACGAAGTTACTGTCGGAGGGTGGTCCTGTGAATCTGGCCGTCCCTGGAAGCCGTTTGCCGGCTGCATCCGGCCACGGGGACGCTGACTGGTCATGTGTGCGTTGCCTGAAGCTGTTACTCCCGGAATACGTCATGGATCCCGTTATTAGCATCGAACGGATGGCCGAGATTGCAGGCGTCAGCAGCCGCACACTACAGCGCGCGCTGGCTGCGGAAGGCATCACTTACAGGGAGTTGATCGACTCTGCGCGTTTTCAGGTGGCTCGCCAGAAGCTCACCGACCCCGCAGCAAGTATTGACGAAATAAGCCGATTGCTCGGCTACTCCGAGTCCACGCATTTTACCCGCGCCTTCCGTCGCATTGCCGGGCGAACGCCGTCGGAATACCGTAAGGACCTGTTGATCCGGGCTTGAGCGTCGATAGCAGCTCCTGTCGCAAAATGGTCGAGACCCGCGGGCATCCTGCTGGGATACTCTGGCGTACCGCAATCGCAATAACCCCGATTCGACGGGAAAGCGCGTTTTCGTACAGGAAGTTCGGAATGGGCAAGATGATAAGTATTACGACCACCAGCGACCTTGCGGGCGAGTCTCTGCCTGGCGGTCTGATACACACCAAATTGAACAGGCCGCCCTGCTTGAAGGATCTCGTTCGGCGTCCGCGGCTGACCAGTCAGCTTGACCGTGACATGGACTGCGTTCTGGCATTGATATGCGCCCCCGCGGGCTTTGGCAAGACGACACTGGCTGCATCCTGGCTCTCCAGGCAGGAACGCATTTGCTCCTGGATAACCCTTGACGAACAGGATGATTTTCATGGTTTCCTGCGGTATCTGGTCGCTGCAGTCGACAGACGTTTTCCGGGGTCGCTTGCGGAAACGGCCAAGTTTTTGCGTGAATATCGCCTGCCTGGCGAGACAAGACTCATAGCGACACTGCTGAACGAACTCGACGCCATTGATACCCCCTTCATCCTCGTACTGGATGACAGCCATAAATTGCAGGATCCGCGAATCTGGAAGGCGATCGGACAGCTTCTGCAATATCCCCCCAGGTGTCTGCATCTGGTGATGATTTCCCGCACAAACCCGCCTTTGAACCTGTCCGCGTTGCGCGCCCGCGGGCAGTTGACTGAATTACGTATGGAGGATCTTCGTTTCACTCGCCCGGAGACGGTGGAAATACTGTCCGGTATCGCGGATTACCGGGCGAGCGATGATGTTCTCGACAGGCTGGAGGCACAGATCGATGGATGGCCGGTCGGTCTTCGACTGATCGGCCTGGCCCTGCGGAAGGCAGAGAACAGGGAGAGATTTCTCGCCTCCGCCTGGCAGTATCCCACGCTGCGCGAATATCTCGCGGCCGAGGTCCTCTCGAAACTGCCGGACTCGATAAAGCACGCGCTGCTTACAGCCTCAATTGTTGATCGCTTCTGCTCCCCCCTGTGCTGTCAACTCAGCAAATGGCACGCAGGGGCATCGGACGATTTGCCAGACCCGATGACCGCCCTTATCGAGTCGGGCTTGCTCATCATACCTCTGGATGACACTGGGAAGTGGTTCCGGTATCACCAGGTGCTTCGCAGTCTGTTGAAGGAAGAACTGGAGCACGCTTACAGTGATGAAGACATTTCAGCGTTGCATCTGTCCGCCAGCGAATGGCTCGCTGACGCGGGTTACATCGAGGAGGCGATAGGTCATGCCCTGGAAGCGGGGCATCCGCGCAGGGCTGCGGATATTCTGATCCACGCCCGCGATCACCTCATGAACCTGGAAGACCGCGTTCGATTCAGTCGTGCTCTGGATCGATTGCCAGACTCACTGATCGAGCGGGACCCCAGGCTCCTCGTCAGCTCCGCCTGGGAATACCTTTTCTACGGAGACTACAAGGAGATGATGTCGCTGCTGCTGCGGGCCGAGGCGCTCATCATGACACCACCCTGGGCCGATGTTCGCGCCAGATTCGAGGCTGAAATTGCCAATATGAAAGCGCGCCAGGCATATGCCGACGGGGATGCTGACGCCGTCCTGGCATTCGCAAGGCGCGCACTTACCGATTTGCCCGACCAATCCGACTGGTTGCGGGGTTATGCCGCCACTGCCATCGGTGCCGCATTCAATATGACCGGCAGCGCGGCTAAGGGGATAGAAGAACTTAACCGACTGCGGCGGAAGTACCGTGCAGCCAGTGGTGTATTCCATACGCACCTGGAAACAAGCTTAACGCTTATTTATCTTATGCAGTGTGATTACCCCGCGATGCTCGAATCTGCAGAGCATTTAAGGTCTTTGGGAGAAACGCATAAGCTGCGATTTGCTCGCCTTTCGGGTAGCTATTATGCGGGCTGGGCACTATATATCCAGAATGAGCCAAAGAAGGCCGAGGTGATCCTTTCCAATGCGCTGCGGGACTCCGGCGCAGCCCACTCTCCCTATTATGCGCACACCGCGTTCCTGCTGGCATTCTGCTATGTTGCACTCGGCGACGAGAAAAATGCCCAAAGGATCATGGACGAACTGCAGCGATTGTCGATTGACTACGGTCGGCCCAATTGGACCAGTAATCTGCAGGTCTTCAAGTTGGAACTGGCTATACGCCTGGGCAGCAAGGACACTGTGATGACGGATCGGGAACTGGCAGTTGTCGGAGGGTCAGATTTTAGAAGTCATCTCTGCTATAACCCTTTGCTGACAAGGATTAAAGCGCTGCTACTGCGCGGCGAGGGTGACGGAGTCAGTGAGGCAAAAGCGCTGCTGGATGAATTTCGGCGGAATCTCTCCCGTATAAACGACCAACGCTCTTTGCTGGAGGCCCAGGCGCTGGAGGCTATCATCCAGGACGCCATGGGTAACAGGGTAGCGGCTCTTGAAGTGCTCGGGGCGGCACTTGTCACGGCGGGCGGGGTTACGCGGACTTTCCTCGATCTGGGTGAACCGATGGCTGAACTCTTGCAGGCTCTTCCGCGGGATGCCCGGACGGATGAGCGCGTCGAAAGGCTGCCCGGCGCCTTCGAGGCGGCGCAGAATGTGCCCAACGTCACCGCTACGTCCATGCAGCCCAAAAACCCCATACTGTTGCCTGAAGCGCTTAGCCGGCGCGAACTCGAGGTGCTCGGCCTGCTGGGAAACCGGCTGCGTGACAAAGAGATTGCCCGCGAACTGGACATTGCACCGGGCACGGTCAAATCACACCTCAAAAGCCTCTTTCGAAAGCTCGATGTCGGCGACCGCCTGGAGGCAGCGGCAAAAGCGAGGGCCCTCGGTTTGTAGTGCAGGTCTGCCGAGCCGATCCAGGCCCCGGGCGACTGACACAACAATCTCGCCCGCCAGCCCCGGTAGTGATGCGGCTGATTGACCATAGCCGTGTATGTCAATGTCTTGTTGGGGAAATTGGTCGCCATGAGGAGCGAAAATATGGTCAAGCAAGGGTATCACAATCACGGTTTCGGCTCGGCCCGTAGTGCCGCCCTTGCACTGGCCGCACTGTGCCCGGTTATGGGCGCCGCAGCGCAGGACAGCGCGGCTGACATCGCGAAGAAACTGAATAACCCGATTGCGGCCCTGATCAGCGTGCCGTTTCAGCTGAATTATGACCAGGATATCGGTCCGGGCGACAAGGGTGAGCGTTATCTCATGAATCTCCAGCCGGTGATCCCCATGAGCCTGAGCGAAGACTGGAACCTGATCTCCCGGACCATACTGCCGCTCATCGACCTCAAGGACGTGCCCCCGGGCAACGATGAAAGCGGGCTGGGCGATACCACCCAGAGCTTCTTTTTTTCCCCCAAGGCGCTGACCGCCGGCGGCTGGACCTGGGGGGCCGGGCCTGTGATTCTGGCTCCCACGGCCACGGATGACGTGCTGGGTACAGAGAAGTGGGGAGCGGGCCCGACAGCGGTTGCGCTGAGGCAGGCCAATGGCTGGACCATTGGCGCGCTGGTAAACCACGTCTGGTCTTTTGCCGGCGACGGTGACCGTTCGGATGTGGATTCCACATTCATGCAGCCGTTCATCGCGTTTACCACATCGAAGCACGCGACTTTCGCGCTCAATACCGAGTCCACCTATGACTGGGAAGCCGACAAGTGGTCGGTACCGATCAACGCCATGTTTACCCAGGTATTCCATTTGGGGGGGCAGGCCATGTCGCTGCAGGCCGGCATCCGTTATTGGGCTGACGCCCCCGACAGCGGCGCCGAGGGCTGGGGTGCTCGTCTCACCTACACCCTGGTATTTCCCAAGTAACAGTGATCAGACCAGCTGGACCGCGATACTGCCCATGCTGCAGTCCAGAATCTGTTCAACCCGGGAAGGGATCTTGTAAGGGCGCAGCACTACAGTGATCCAAGGGTCAGTGCGTTTGCTGAGTGGGGCAGGGCGGTAGCGTGATATGTCGGGGCTGGATCCGCGCGGGAAAAACGACTTGAGTTGTCAGTACCCACGGCGCAGGCCCTGCCAAGCGCGGCGCCGGGCGGGAGTGCTGTCAAGTTTCGGTCTAGGTCGTCTCGGCCCGATTGTCGTGAAATGGTCAGGACTGTTTCGTTGCCTGGGTGGTTTACTATTCGACTACTGACGCCCGACGTGCCCTCGGGTAACATCTGAACACAGGTGACACACGCGGAAGGAGCGTTGTTTCGCGGCGTCATTGGTTTATGGCCCGGGTGCCCCTTGCGGACATGGGTATCCGCCAGGCAAACAGGAGGAAGTTTATGGCAGACAGTTTCAAACAGATAGAAACACCGCAGTGGATGCTGGAGCTTTTCAAGTCCATCGATGAACTGGACACGTCGGAAGACTCGGGCTTCCGGATCTTCGACGATAACGTCGCGCTGCAGTTCGGCACCAGGACGGCTCACGGCATCGAAGATGTCAAGAAGTTCTTCATCCAGCTTGATGAGCCCTTCATTACCCAGCACTTCGTGGACGTGGTTTACCAGTACGGTAACGCCTATTTCATGCAGGGCAAGGCCTCTCTGCGCAAGAAAGGTGACCCGCCGGAGAAGTCCGTTCTCGGCGCACCGCTGTTCAACCTGCTCTGGTTCAACGACGTGGGCAAGGTGATTCGATACGTGGTGGACTTTCCCCCGGAGGCAGCCGCAGCCGCAGGAATCTGAGCAGGCATTCTGAAGCCCCGTGACCCGCGCGCACGCGCGCTGGAATTCATTGAACATTGCAGCAGGAGTGTGGACATGACGATGAACAAGTATCAGCAGCAGGTCTATGACAGCATCGCGAAGGCGGCATCCCTCGCGACGCCGGCTGACCGCATCCAGGTGGAGCAGACGCCGACCTACCTCAGGGAGCCCATGAAAATCGCCGACTTTGCCGCGGGCTTGCTCGGCGCTTTCGGCGCCAGCGTGGCGGAACTCGGCGAGGCCCGTGGCCTGCCGGCCCAGGAGGTCGCGGTGGACCGCCGGCTGGCGACCCTTAGTCTCAACGACGCGATGTACCACTACATGAACGGGGTGATGATCCTCGGCGGTGAGATCATGGTCCCGGCTAACGGGTTCTATCAGTCGAAGGACGGCCGCTGGATGTGCTTCAACGGCGCCTATCCCCACCTGCGCGACGGTATCCTCAAGTACTTCGACGCGCCACACGACCAGGAAGCGCTGATCAAGCGCGTCGCAGAGCATGACTCGGCAAAGATCGAGGCCGATTTCGAGGCGCTCGGCCTGTGCATGGCGCCGCTCCACACCCCCGAGGAGTGGCTGGCGCACCCCCAGGGGCAGGCCATGGCCCAGCAACCGGTGATTCTGAGCGAGCGCTTCGGAGATGCCCGCGAACGCGTCCTGCCCGAGGCGAAGCGTCGGCCGCTGGAAGGCGTGCGGGTGATCGACGTAACCCACGTGATCGCGGGTCCGTGGTCGACGCGGGTCCTGGCAGACAACGGTGCGGACGTCATTTCCGTGCGCAACCCCCTGTTTCCCTTCCTCTACCCCGCCATCTTCGAGGAAAGCTACGGCAAGAAGCAGATATTGCTGCACCTGGGCATGGAGAAATCCAGGGCCCGGTTTACCGAACTGCTCAAGGACGCGGACGTGCTGGTCTGGGGCTACGGCCCCGGCTCACTGGAGCGGCTTGGCTTCGACCGCGATACGCTGGTGGCATTGAACCCCAACCTGGTGGTAACCCGGGTGTCGGCCTATGGCCCCAGGGGTCCCTGGGCCAGGCGCAAGGGCTGGGAGCAGCTCTCCCAGACCTGTTCCGGCATGGTTGACCTCGCCTCTCGTGGCCGCGACCAGAATCACCTGGTTGCGGCGCTGCCCTGTGATTACGGGACCGGCTACCTGGCCGCGCTCGGCACCGCGTCGGCGCTGCGCCAGCGGCAGGAGCAGGGGGGCTTCTGGGAGGTGGAGGCCATGCTGACCCGGACGGCCATGGAGATTCTCTCGCTTCCCCACGAGGCGGAGGAAGCGGTACCCGTCTCCCAGGAAGCGGACAGCAAGTACCTGG